>USTH01000036.1 GCA_900557555.1 uncultured Prevotellaceae bacterium
ACTCTGCCCTCTGTGATATGCGCCAAACTAATGTTCTCGGACGGGCTGGGGGGGTAGCCCAGTCCGGATAACCGGTGAAAAAAGAAGGGGGTGCGGCACTCTGCATTTGCAAGAGAGCGCCGCGCCTCCTTCTGTTGGGGGGGGCTATTGCCGCTATTCGGCCATCACGCGTATTGCTCCGTCTACGTTGGGCGAATTGGGCGTGAGAGTTGTCTTGGCAGGAACATAGTAGTAGTCGCCATTGACCTTCAGTCCTCTGGCCTTGTCGCCCGTGGCCTGTGTGGTTATCTTGCCGGCATGGAAGTAGAGGTTGCCGTCAACCTTGAAGCATGCACTCTTTTTCTTTTTACCGAGAACTGTGAGATAGCCGCCCGAGGCGGTGAGGTTGAACTCGGGTGTGGATGTGGTGGCGAAGATGTGAGCGTTGCGCGCAGCGTCGATGCCCTTGGCGGCCTTGCCGCTCATTGTGATAGTGTAGTTGCCCCCGTTGCACGTAAATGTGGAGTCACACTTGATGCCGCTGACGTCGTCAGATCTGAGGTTGATGTTGACGATGCCGCTGTCGAGGAACACCATGCCGTTGTTGATCTTGGTGGTGTCGGAATCTTTGTCGACCTGTATGCCGTCTTTTTGGACATCGGGACTGATGGTGATTTGCCCGCCTCGCATGTGAAAATACTGCCCAATGTGCATGGCGTCGCCAACGGCAGCGAGAATGTTGATGGCTCCGGTGGAACGTTTGAGCAGGGTATACTCGCCGCTCTTGTAGGCATGGCGCGTGTTTCCTGTGATGTTGAGAGTGCCCTCTCCCTTAAACTCGGGGTGTCCCTTTATGTGGAGGCATGCGTCTTGCAGCCCTTGCTGACAGTCGGCGAGATTGTTTGTGGTGCCTTTGACCAACTCCACGTCAATGCGTTTTCCGTTGTTGATGCGAATGGCTGCACCGCGCCGGCTTGTGATGTTGACCCCGTTGAGAACCACTCCGCATTTGTATATGTGATAAAGCTGCTGCTGAGAAGGTGGCCCCGTTGGTGGTGGTGCCTTGCAAGGCGTAGGTTATCTCGGGGTCGGTGGTGGCTGCCGATGTGATGTTGACGTAAGCACCGTCTTGCTCAATCGTCAGGAGTGGGAGCAGCGCCAGCGGCAGTGTGATGCTGCTCTTGGCGTCGGCGAAATTGACTTGCACCCTTAGGGGGTCGAATGTCTGTTGCAGGTATTTAAGGCTGTCGAGGTCTGCTATGGAGAATGTCTGTGTGCCCATGGTTAGCTGGCCACCGCTGACAATCATCTCGTCCACCTCGTTCTCGGAGGCCAAGACGGTAAGCCCGCTCTTGGTGTAGAGAGCCAGGGTCTGTGAGACGCATGTCAGAACGGGCATGGCTGTCAGTAGGAGGGTGATGATGTGTTTTTTCATGACTTGAATCTTAATGGGGTTATTTGACCAAGAATTTGCGTGTCTCGTTGTCGGCCTTCAGGAGGTAGATGCCCGGAGGGAGGTTGCCTATGGAAACGGGTGTGCCCTCTTGGCTGATGCGCAGGCTGGTGCATAGTTGGCCATAGGCGTTGTAGATGCGTGCCTGAGTTCCCGTTTTGGCGCTGATGCTGACGCGGCCCTTGTCGGTGTAGATGATTGCCTGTGACTGTTGGCTGTCAGTGGCATTGTTGACAGCGGTGGGCAGGTCGGTGAGCAGCAGCGAGTAGACATCGCCAACGGGGTAGGTCTGTGTCATCTCGTTGTTTGACACCGTGATGTTGTCGGCAGAGAAGGTAACTTTGAGACCTTTGAGTCCAAAGGAAGTCCACGTGCCTGCAGTCTCTTTCACTGTGAGCGAGACATAGTCTGCGCTGGCTGTTATCGTTGTGGCAAGCAGTAGGGCTGTTGCCGCAAGCCGAAGTTTTTTTGTTTTTTTCATGGTGGTATCTTGTTTTGGTTATTTGTGTATCATGATGACTTTCCCGAACGATTCGCAGTCGTTGGTGCTACGTATTACGGCGCGCAGCACCACTCCGTTGTTGCCACCCAGCTGGCCGGGTAAATCCAGTCGGTAGTCGTTGTTTTTGTTGCTGATGCCTGTTTCTCCGTAGTGTTCGTTTGTTGCTACAATCTCACCGTCCACTTCAAGCGAGACCTTGTTGATTTCGAGTTTCTGGCCACCGCGTACCCAACGGAAACTAACTCCTCTGAGACCTTTGAGTTCACTGACGGGCATAGTCCATTCCACCTCTTTCCATTGTGTGGAGACCATGGACGGAATCCATGTGCCGAGTTCGCGTTCGTCTGCGAGGGCGGTGGATTTGTAGAAGACAGGTTTTGCCAAGTTGATGAGGTCAAGGCATGCCTGAACAATGTCGGCAGGTGGGGTGACGGGAGAGAGTCCTTTGGACGTTTCAACCCAATTGCCCTCCCACGCGGCGTAGTCGAAAGCTTTGCCAGACTTGAGGCTGTTGAAATAGGCATCGTAGCGAGGCTTGTAGAAGTCGCGTATCAGACCAGACCATATTCTGGCAGAGTAGTCGTTGACCGGTGGTCCCCAAATGGTCACGATGCGCTTGGCATTTTTTTCGTAGTATGTTGCCTCTTCGGGTGTGGTGGCGTGGGAGCGTGCAAAGTCAATCCACCGCTGAAGATTATAGATGGGGTGGGCGGCAAGAATGCGGTCGGTTGCAACGGCAATCTTGTCAAACAAAGCCTGTATGGAGTCGACCTTGCCAACTTCGTCCCACATGGCGGCCTGAAGCACATTCTGTATGAGTACCTCTATCTTGCCACCTGCATATTGGGCCGACAGTTCAATAAGGTCGTCAATGTAGCGTGGGCTGTCTTTCATCTCGTGTGCCGCCAGAGCAAACTTCTCGATGGCAGTAAAGAAGAGCGAGTCGATCTGGTATGTACCTTTGGTGCTGCGCCCGGGGCGTAACTGCCATACGAATCGTGGGTGGTCAGTGAAATTGTTGTAGACGGATTGGGTTATCTCGTTCCAATAGCCGGTGATATTGTCGTTGGTTTTACCATAGCGGCATTGGGTGTAGTTTTGCAGCCACTTCTTGAGATCTATGCTGTCGGCTGTCCAGCCAGCGTCGCAGATAAGTTCATAGATTACCTCGTTGTTCTCTGTGCCTTCTGGTGCGGTGCCGTAGCCCACGAGGTTTCCTCGGTTGGGTGACTTCAGGGCATCAAGACGGCCACCGTTTGCATAGAATTCAAGGAAGCCAGTCATTCCGGTTTTTCCGCCCATGTTGGGTATAGTGGAGTATACCCATTGCTTGTTGTCGAAGCCTTTGAAATACTCCCAGTTGGCAGTGTTTTTCCACCAGTGGTAGTTGTAATCTTCGGCCATGTCGAGAATGAGCACCTTGTTGTCGGGAACATTGCGCATGAGGGCAGAGTAGGAGTCGTAGTCCCAGATGGACCGTGTGAATCCCAGCATCCAACCTTGCATGACCCATGTGGCATCGGGGTTGGCACTATGTATGCCCTCGTACACAGCGCTTCCATATTGAGCAAGTTTGTCATAGCGTTCCTGGGTGCCTTTGGGCGGGAACGGAATTGACATTTCGTTGAAAGAGTCAGCGATGTAGTAGTCGCATTTGCCGAATTCCTTTTCCCATTCTTCAATAAACATTCTGCCAATTTTGGTGAACAGTGGGTCGTCGGCCATGAGCATCCAGTTGTGGAAGCCAGCCCATTCAGACTCCACTACATTGGCCTTTGGGTAGATACGCTTTATTTCAGGTGGCAGAAAACCTGCAAATCCCGGACAGATGGGTTTCATGCCAAGCGACCGCATGCGCGAAAGAATCTTGTGTTGCAGGGCAACCTGATCCTTGTGCCATGATGCAGGCATTGGAGAGTCTACCTCGCTGATGTTGCCCATGCGCATCCATGGGAGGTGGGCAGGGCCTACGAAGTAGCGCTGTATCTCGTCATCGGTGAGTCCGAGTTTCTTCCATACACGTGCCGAGATGGCCTCGTTTGCCACAAGGGCAAGAGGCATGTCCATGCCGTGCAAAGCCATCCAGTCGATTTCCTGCTCCCAGCGGTTCCAGTCCCAATAAGGGTTGGTGTAGCCGAAGGTCACAACATTGTAGTAGTAGTGGTGGCGGAATGGAGAGGTGACGGTTTTGGGAGCCTGCGGCTGTAGTTTGGCTGGCAGGTTAAGACGGTTGCCGCTCCATGAGTTGATACCATAGCCGTTAGAACGAATATAGTCGTAGAAGCCACGGCAGATGGCAACAGGGGTGTTGCCTTGAACGGTAAGCTGGCCTTTGTTGTCAACATGGTATGTAAACTGGTCGGTTGCCTGTTTGGACGAAGAAATGCGCTTCAGCGCAAGGTTGATATTGCTGTTGCCACAAAAACGTTTGATTACACCGCTTGCCGACGAAACACCCTTTGACGAGGTCTGTGCGTGCAAACACATGCAGGCAGACAGTATTAAGAGTGAGGTAAAGTTTTTTTTCATTTTGTTTGTTCTTGAGATAGTTCTTTCCATTTTGTTCTATTCTGTTTTTGAGATATAACGTTTGTAGTATGAGAAGAAAATAGTGGTGAGGGGCAGGGCAATAATCATGCCGATTATGCCAAGAACATATCCCCAAACTGACAGTGACAACAGAATGAGGAATGGTGGCAGGCCTATAGCCTTGCCCATTATTTTTGGAGTCAGGATGATGTCTTGAATGGCTTGGACGATGATAAATACCGAGAGGGCAGAAATGAGAATGAGCCAGAAGTTCTGGCCTGTTTCGGCAGACTTTATTGCGCAGAGCAGAAATGCCGGTATCAGTCCTAAGGCATGCAGGTAGGGAATGAAACTCAGTATTCCGATTAGTAATCCCAGCGGAATGGCCAGAGGAAAGCCGATGATGGTAAAGCCAATGCAATAGAGAATGCCCACGCATACGGCAATGATGAACTGTCCGCGGAAGTATGCGTTCATGCCCTGCTTGAGGTCTTTGAAAAGCGTGTTGGCAAAGGTGTGGTAGCGATGTGGAACAAGCTTGCGCCACCCCTGGGTGATTCGGTCATAGTCATAGAGAATGAAAAAGAAGTAAAGGATGGAGATGCTCCATGATATGACAGAAAGGATAACACCGGCGGTATGTTGGAGCACATTCCACACTTTAGGCATCAGGCCACGTAATGTGTCGAGAAGGTGCTTGTCGTTCATAATTTTGGCGATGTCAATGTTCTTGAACAATTTGGCGACAAAAAATTCTATTCTGCTTTGATGGGTGGTTTTGCTAATGTAGTCTTTTGCCACGTTCACGAACTTGGTATAGTCCTCAATGATGGGAGGTACAATAAGCCAGACTATTAGGGAACAAACTGCCAGCAATAGTATTGTGGTGGCTGCGATGGCAAGTGCGCGGTAACGCAAACCGAGTTTGTATTGAAAAAAACTGACTATGGGGAAAACCAGATATGCAGCAAACCACGCTACAAAGAATGGCAGCAACACGGCACTGAGATAATCAACTGCTTTGATGAGTAAAACAATCCCTAAGATGATAGCGGAGGTGCGTATGAAAGAGTCAAAGGTAATGGCTTTGCGCATAGGTACATCTTAATAGAATAAAACATCAGCAAAGTTAGTAATAACATGGCTCAAATCCAAAATAAGCAAGATAAAATTTCGTGTTCTACAGAAACTTGATTACTTTTGCAATTATGTTGTATATCGTTCCGACACCAGTAGGCAATCTGGAGGATATTACGCTCAGGGCTCTGAGAGTGTTGAAGGAGGCCGATTTGATATTGGCAGAAGATACCCGCACATCGGGTATTTTGCTGAAGCATTATGATATCCATAACCACATGCAGAGCTATCACAAGTTCAACGAGCATAAAACGGTGGAATATCTGGTGGAGCGTATGAAAGCAGGTCAGACATTGGCCCTTATCAGCGATGCCGGTACTCCAGGCATAAGCGACCCTGGCTTTCTGCTGGCACGCGAATGCGCAAAGGAGGGTGTTGAAGTGCAATGCCTGCCAGGGGCGACGGCTTTTGTTCCGGCACTGGTTGCATCAGGGCTGCCTTGCGACAAATTTGTATTCGAGGGTTTCCTTCCACAAAAAAAGGGGAGGCAAAGCCGACTGAAAGAATTGGCCGCGGAGGAACGGTCGATAGTTTTCTATGAGTCGCCGTACAGGGTTGTGAAAACCTTGATGCAGTTTCGAGAGATTTTCGGAGGAAACCGAGACGTTGCTGTATGCAGGGAAATCAGCAAGGTGCACGAGCAGATTGTTAGGGGCAGCATTGATAATGCAATAGAGCATTTCAATGCAGTGGAACCCAAGGGTGAGTTTGTTATTATCGTAGGAGCAAAAACAAAAGAGGACGTTAAGATTGATATTAACTAAATTTATTGTGATGTTATGAAGAAGATTATTTTATTATTGGCAATAGCGCCGATGCTCATGGCTTGTGGCAGCGGAACAGACAAGGCTGGCAATAACTCAAGTGTGGATTCTGTAAACAAAATCCTTAATCAGAAAGATGCAGAGATAAACAATCTGCTTGGTACCATTAATGACATTCAGGACGGCTTGCGCCAAATCTCTGAGGCCCAAGGTCGTATAAGTACCCTTAAATCGGGTGCAGAGGGCTCTGCCACAGAGGACATCCGCGAAAACATTGCGTTCATTCAACGCATCATGGACTTGAACCGTGACAGAATAGGTCAGCTGCAACAGCAGTTACACAACTCTAAAATCAATTCGGAAAATCTGCGGCAGACTATTGAAAGCATACAGCAGCAGGTGGCGGAGAAAGATGCCCAGATTGAAAAGCTTACGGCAGAGCTTGCACAAAAGGATGGAAAAATATTGGACCAAGCAAATGAAATATCCAGACTGAATAGTGAAAATACAAATCTCTCGGGTGAAAATGCAAACCTGTCGCAGGCCAACGATGCCAAGAGTCGTACCATTTCGCGTCAGGACAAGGATTTGAACAGAGCCTGGTATGTGTTTGGAACGAAGAGAGAACTTAGAGAACACAACATTCTTTCCAGAGATGGCGTGCTGACTCGCGGATATAACAAGAATTACCTAACGGAAATTGATATTCGCAATGTGAAACGCATTGCTTTGGGCTCAAAGAAAGCACGAGTGTTAACGACGCATCCGTCATCATCTTATGTGTTGGAGAGAGGTGCAGACAAAACTTGCACACTGTATATCACAGACCCGACATCGTTCTGGAGCGTAAGCAAATATCTGGTTGTCGTAGTGAAATAAGAGTTGCTGTGCTCCACAACATAAGGCCAAAAAAAGAAACGAATGAAAGAATTTGTTTTGTCTCAAGCTCAGACGGAAACAGCAGTGCTGGTGGCCATTGTCACTCCACTGCAAGATGAGCGAAAGACCAAGGAGTATCTTGACGAGCTTGAATTTCTGGCGGAAACGGCTGGAGCACGGACGGTGAAACGTTTTACACAGAAGGGCGACGGCCCCAATACTACCACTTATGTCGGCTCGGGCAAGTTGCAGGAAATCAGAGAATTTATTGAGGCAGAGGCGGAGAGTGACCGAGAGGTCGGTATGGTGATTTTCGATGACGAATTGTCTGCACGTCAGCTGAAAAACATAGAAAAGGAACTGAAAATAAAAATCCTTGACCGCACCACGCTTATTCTCGATATCTTTGCTATGAGGGCGCAGACAGCCAATGCAAAGACGCAAGTAGAGTTAGCTCAATACCGCTATATGCTGCCCCGTCTGCATAGATTGTGGACCCACTTGGAGCGTCAAGGTGGTGGCTCGGGTTCGGGTGGCGGAAAAGGTTCTGTGGGGTTGCGTGGGCCTGGCGAAACACAGTTGGAAATGGACCGCCGCATCATTCTCAACCGAATGTCGCTGTTGAAAAAGAGATTGACGGAAATAGACCGGCAAAAGAACACCCAGAGGCAAAACCGCGGCCGTATGGTGCGGGTGGCTCTTGTAGGCTACACCAATGTAGGCAAGTCCACACTAATGAATCTTATGTCTAAGAGCGAGGTTTTTGCCGAGAACAAGCTTTTTGCAACGCTTGACACAACGGTCAGAAAGGTTACGATACAGAATTTGCCGTTTCTGTTAAGCGATACGGTTGGATTTATACGTAAATTGCCGACCGATCTTGTTGAGTCGTTCAAGTCAACACTTGACGAAGTGAGGGAGGCTGACTTGTTGTTGCACGTGGTTGATGTGAGCCATCCTGATTTTGAAGAACAGATGGCCGTGGTTGAAAAAACTTTGGCAGAGTTGGGGTGTGCCGAGAAGCCATGCTTGGTTGTTTTCAATAAGGTTGACGCCTATACCTTTGTTCCAAAGGACGAGGATGACTTGACAGAGGCAACAAAGGAAAACATGACTATGGAAGACTTGAAACAGTCGTGGCTGTCTAAGTCGGCCTGCGACTGTGTTTTTATTTCTGCATTGAAAAAAGATGGTATAGAGGAATTGCGTGAGGTGCTTTACAGTCGTGTCAGACAATTGCATGTACAGAGGTTTCCGTACAACGATTTTCTATATCCTTTAGCGGAGGATATGGATTTTTCAGAAGCATGACAGATTTACATTAAGGATGAGGAAGCGTGTACGACTGATAATATTGATTTCGATAATGTTGCCTATTAGAGGAACATCAGATTCGGTGTTGAAACACTTGTGTGACACTATCGTGTTCCATAATATGGCAACAGGAATGTTTAGTGGTGGGGATGTGGCTCCTTATTGGATGACAAACAACCACTATGGGTTATCCACAGAAAAAAACAATGCCTTAATATGGCGACGTGCCGTCAGCCGCAGTATTGACAACGACGATGCCCGCAACTGGAAAATGGGATGGGGTATGGAATTGTCGAATGTCGTGACGAAGAAGTGGCAGTGGGTTGTACAGGAGCTTTATGTTGATGTTCAATACAAGAAAGTGCGATTGTCTGTGGGACAAAAAGAACGCCCATCAGAGTTGCTTAACCCAGAGTTGACAAGTGGAGGGCTTGTGAATGGCATGAATGCCCGACCTATACCCCAACTTAGGATTGAGGTGCCAGACTTTTGGACTGTTCCTGGTACAAGAGAATGGCTTGCCCTGCGCGGTCATATTGGTTATGGCATGTATACGGACAATTCCTGGCAGAGAGATTTAGTGTCGGGAACAAAGAATATTTACTCAAAGAATTCGCTTTATCATAGCAAGGCGGGTTTTGTGAGAGTTGGTAATATCAGGAAATTTCCTGTTACAATGACGGGAGGGCTGGAAATGAGCACTCAATTCGGTGGAACAGCCTATAATGTCATGAAGCGGGCAGACGACCAGTCGGGATTTAGCGGTGGCACAGTTCATATGTCTACAGGTCTGAAAGACTTCTGGAATGTCTTTATTCCTGGCGGCTCAGATGCTACAGACGGTGAATACAGCAATCGTGAGGGCAACACTGTCGGGGGTTGGCATCTGGCTGTGCAGTATCATGGCGATGCAGACAGTCCTGAAAAATCATGGAACGCCAAACTGTATGCCCAGCACATGTTTGAGGATGAGAGCCAGATGTTCTGGCAGTATGGGTGGAAGGACTTCTTGCTGGGTGCAGAGGTGGGATTTCCCAAAAATAGGATTGTGTCAACGGTGTTGTACGAGTATTTGACTACCAAAGACCAGAGCGGCCCCATTTATCATGATAAGACACCACAGATTCCGGATCAGATAAGTGCCAGCGATAATTATTATAATCATGCCGTATATGGTGCTTGGCAACATGCAGGTTTTGGCTTGGGCAACGGCTTATTGATATCGCCGCGCTATAATGCGGACAAGTCCATCAGTTTCAGACACAACAGGGTGCAGGCCCATCATATAGGCATGGCCGGAAGCCCCTTGAGAGGGTTAGACTATAAACTTCTGTTCAGCTATGAAAAGAGTTGGGGAACATATAACAAGCCTCTTGTTGACCCTTTGGAGGGGTGGACAATGTTTGTACAGGCAACCTACAAACCTACATGGTTAAAAAACTGTGGTGTGACATTTGCCTATGGGCATAATGGTGGCAAATTGCTTGGCAATGCCAACGGAGTTCAGGTGGGCTTTATATATAGTGTCAAGTTGCACGCAAAGTAAATCAATAGTAAATGAAAGCATTGCAGATAACAATATTATTATGTCTTGTCATGATGTGGTCGTGCGACAAGGCTGACGACAACGGAGCTCTTGGTGGTATGTGGCAACTGACCGAGTGGAAGACTGTTCCGGGTGGAAATGTTGTGGCTACAAAAGAGGATGCGATATTTTATTCCGTTCAACTGGATTTGATGAAGTTCAGCCGAAACAACGATATATCAACTTACCATTTGGCGCGTTTCTCACACAAAGGCGACTCTCTCTTTGTTGGCAAGGCATACGCTCGTCCTCTGGAAAAGGAAGTGCCTCTCACGGAGTTGGCGAAATATGGTGTACCGGCATCGGGTGGCTTTGCCATTGAATTGAGCAGCAAACATATGGTGCTTCGTTCCAAAGAAGCCGTGCTGAAATTCAGGAAGTACTGATTTCTCTGAAGATAAGAAGATGGCGGGATATAAAGCAGACAACGCAAGACTGGCGAAGAACACTATGTTCCTCTACTTTCGCATGATTTTTATCATGGCGGTCACGCTCTATACGAGCAGGGTCGTATTGAGGGTTCTTGGTGTTGAGGATTTCGGTATCTTTAATGTGGTGGCAGGAGTAGTGGCTATGTTTGGCTTCCTCAATTCTTCGATGAGTGCCACTACACAGCGTTTTATCTCGTTTTCACTTGGAAGGGGCGATGACAACCTTAACAAAGTGTTTTCCACCTGTGTCTTGACACATGCCCTTATCGCCCTGGGTGTGCTTGTGCTGGTTGAGAGTGTCGGGCTGTGGTTTCTGTATAACAAAATGATTATCCCTGAAGTTCGTATGGATGCGGCCTTTTGGGTATTCCAGTTCTCTGCACTCTCTACCGTTGTAACTGTCATGAGTATTCCGTTTAATGCTGACATCATTGCGCATGAGAAGATGTCGGCATTTGCGTATATATCTATCGTGGAGGTGTGTCTTAAACTACTTATAGTCTTTCTTCTTGACGTTGGCAATATAGACAAACTCGTTCTATACGGTTTCTTGTTGCTGTTGGTGCAATGTGGAATATTTTTGACATATATGGGTTATTGTCTAAGGCATTTTAAAGAGAGCCGCTTTCGTTTTGTTTATGAGAAGAAACTCTTTTCAGAAGTATTCTCGTTTGCGGGTTGGAATCTGTGGGGTTATCTGGCCTCCATTCTCTATACCCAAGGCTTGAACATATTGCTGAACGTGTTTTTTGGACCTGTGGTCAATGCCGCCAGAGGTCTTGCAAATCAGGTGGACGGTGCAATCAGGTTGTTTGCGTCAAACTTCCAGATGGCCATAAATCCACAAATAGTTAAGACGTATGCGGCCAAAGACCTTGAGTCAATGCACAAACTGGTGTTTCGCAGTTCTAAGTTTTCTTTTTTCCTGTTGCTTGCCCTTTCTTTGCCCGTGATGATTGAGGCCCCTGTGATATTGCGTCTGTGGCTGTCAACGGTGCCAGACTGGACGGCTTCGTTTCTCCGACTGATGCTGGTTGTGGTTATCGTAGACTCTGTGGCCAATCCACTTATGACCTCGGCAGCGGCAACAGGTAGAATCAAACTCTACCAATCGGTGTTGGGGGGTATCCAATTACTCATCATTCCTGTTGCATACGTAGTGTTGCGTATGGGCGGTGAGCCGAATTCTGTGTTTGTGGTACACATCTGCATCTGCCTGATTGCTTTTGCTGTGCGATTGTTCATAGTGAGAGGCATGATAGGTTTGTCTATTAAAAAGTATCTGATGGAAGTATGTGTCAAAAGTGGTGTTGTGACTGTTGTGGCTACTGTTCTACCTTTGACTCTCTATTTTTCCATGACCAACTCGTTACTCAGTGCCATAGTGGTTGTGTTTGTTTCTTTGGGCTCTGTATCAGTTTCCGCTTATGCTATAGGGCTAACAAAGAGCGAACGGGTTTTTGTTAGCGATAAAATAGGCCAGATTCTTGCTAAGTTCAAGTAAAATAAATGGAGCAGAAATGAAAATAGGAATTCTTACTCATCCGCTCGGGACAAACTACGGAGGTCTGCTGCAAAATTTCGCCCTCCAGAAAGTTCTTGTAGATTTAGGACACAGTCCGGTGACTCTTGATTATATCCATCACGACTCAACAAAAGTGAAAATTTTCTCCGTGGCCAGGAGGCTTGTAAGAAATCTTGCCGGTGAAAGGGTGCCGGTACGCGTGTGGCCGACTGGGAGGGAAGCGAAGATTATATCTCAGTACACCGACATTTTTATTAAGAGCCATATTAATACGACCCGGCAAGTGGACTTCTCTGAATTGTCAAAGCTAAAAGACGAACATTTTGATGCCCTTGTTGTTGGCAGTGATCAGGTGTGGCGTGGTGACCGTGGTCATGTAGAGAGATATTTTTTCAGTGATTTCACTGATGTTGCTGTTCCCAAGATAGCCTATGCCGCATCAATGGGTGTGGACTTTTGGTCTTTTAGTGATGCAGATACACGGCGTTGCAAAGAGTTGGTAAAGGGTTTCAGGGCGATATCTGTGCGTGAGGACAGTGCCGCAAAACTATGCAAAGAACATCTGGACATAGATGCCCTTTGTGTGCTTGACCCTACCCTTATGGTTGACAAAAAAACTTATGAGGCACTAACGGATAGTATTCCTGCATGTGGCAAGCATCAGATGATGGTTTATATTTTGGACAAGAGTCGTGAGAAGATGGAGACTGTTGAAAAAGCCGCAGACTATTTGGGATTAGAACCGCATACTGTGATGGCAGATGCCCATTTCTATGAAGTTGGCCCCAAGCATTTGAATCGTTGTGTATTTCCACCTGTAGAGTCATGGATAGCAGGGTTTCGCGATGCGCAATTTGTCGTGACAGATTCGTTTCATGGCATGGTGTTTTCTGTGATCTTCAACAAGCCGTTTGTGGTAATAGCCAACAATAGGCGGGGGCGTGGTCGTTTTTTGTCGTTTCTTGGTTTGTTAGGCTTACAAGACCGCTTGGTTGACAAATGGGATGAAGCCTGTAAGATATTGAATATTCCTATTGACTATAATGCCGTTAATCAGGTGGTCAGACAAAATCAGACTTCAAGTCTTGAATTTCTAAAGGAAAATCTGAAATGAAACTATCAATCATAATCCCCATATATAACGTAGAGGCATATTTGCCCGCTTGCCTTGATTCGGTTTTTGCGCAGGGGCTGGACGAGGATGCATTTGAGGTGCAGTGTGTTAATGACGGAACTCCCGATGACTCTGTCCAGATAATCAAAAACTACATGGCTCTGCATAAAAATATAGTTCTTGTGGAACAGGAGAATCAGGGAGTCTCTGTGGCGCGCAATAATGGCTTGTCACGGGCCAAAGGCGACTATGTGTTGTTTTTGGATTCAGATGACAAGTTGTCTGACAATTCGTTGTGCAGTATATATGAAAAACTTGAAGCCAATGACGGTGCAGATGCTGTGATATGTAATTTTAGGCGCAACGGAAGCTATTTTTATTGTTGGCATAACCTGTTTGCTGTGGCCAAAGATTATAATGGTGAGCAGATTTTAAATGGTGGGCTGTTGTATGGCAGTGTTATGGGCGTGTGCTTTAACAGGGCTTTTCTGGAAAGTAATAACATACGTTTTCTTACTGGTGTAAGGAATGGGGAGGATACTTGCTTTATGTTGCAATGTATGTTCCATGCCACAAAAGTCCGTTTTCTGAATGCAGACCTATATAATGTCGTATCAAGACCAGACAGTGCTTCACATTCTTTTACGAAAGAACGCATAGATTGCATGATTGAGTCTGTAAAGGTGGTATATGATTTCAGAAAAAGGCTGATGGGGTGCTCTGGCAATAGAATGGTGCTTGACTATATGATTTATACGATGCTTGTGAACCTTGTAAAGGATACTTTGTTGACTCCAGGCCTTGGCTATACATATTTGTGTAAGGCAGGAATTAAAAAGTATTGCAAGTTTCACATTTCACCGGCTACGCATTATCTGCGCAGTAAGATGCTCCTGCTATCCTCTTCGTTTTTCTTGTTCTATTTTATTCGCAGGGTTAGTACTTTGTTGAGGTGAAGCGTGTTCTTTTGTTGCCATCCATATTTTAGCGAAATGGCAATAAAGATAATGGAAGGCAAAAGAACTTCTGTACTACAGTTTTAGCCCAATTCGGTCGTTAGGATTTATTGTATTATGTTTTTTTAGAAGAGCAGATGTTGCTTGTCGTTTTAGCGAATAATAGCGGGCTATTT
>USTH01000037.1 GCA_900557555.1 uncultured Prevotellaceae bacterium
ACGAGGGTACGCAAAGATACAAAATATTGTTTATCAGCCAATTATAAAATACAGATTTTTTGAGTGACGAAGTCAGGAAACAGGATAATATTAGTATTTCTATTCTACTCTTGCCATTTTTTTGGGCCAACCAAAAGTTTTGATGCTGGTATATTTTCTCCACAGGTTAAGGTGGCGTTTCTCAGGCACCCCATGACGCATAATATAGTCACGGGCACCTTGCAACATGCGTTCACCTACCTTGCCGTCAAGATGGGGGTCGTAGTTCTCAATTATCCATTTACGCATCTCGGTGTATTTGCCACCGTTGCCCATAACTTCGTTAAAAGCTTTACGAAGTTCTTGAGGCTGTTGCATGTTGTACCAATGCAAGTCCTTTGGCTTGGTAGCTGCACGCAGTGTTATCACCGGTTTGTCAAGGAGCAGTTCCTCGTAGATGGTAGATGACGTATCGCTGATCATCAAGTCGCTCATAAGCATATACTTGGTAACATTGAAATCATCTATCCAGATGATGTTGTCAACATCGTTGGCCAGTTGCTTATAGGTGTCGATATGTTCCTGTGCTGTCAACGGATGGAACTTCATAAGCAACACCACATCTTCGTTTCTGGCAAACTCGCATAGGGCATCCTTCATATAAGGCAATGAGGTCAGCGAAGGCGAGAATGTGGGAGCATAAAGCACCACCTTGCTCTTACCATACTGTTTCAGATAGTTCTCGCGCTCTGCATCAAAAGCGTGAAGGTTGTTGAATATCCAGTCCTGACGAGGCCAACCGGTCTCAAGCACCTCAAAGTCTTTGTATTTCTTTGCAAGACGCTCAAAACCCTTGGTAAAGAAAGGTCCCTGAGTGAAATAGGTGTCAAAGTAACGGCGTATGACCCAGTGGTCTTTCTTCTCGGCCGCATAACCATGGAAAACCTGTATCTTGACGCCCGACAAATAGTAAGGAACAATGTTGCCGGGCACGAAAATGGCATCAGGATGGAAGTCTTGGATGTCGTATATGGAATTGGTATATTTAACCTGATTGGCAAGTGGGAACTCTGGTATTCGCTTGGCGTGTACATACCACAGCACTTCGTTGCCGCCCTCTTCATCGGCCGCCTCCTGAATAGGTTCCAATATGCTCACCGCATATTTGTTTTCACAAAACAGACAGATTTTCATTTCTAAAGTGTTGTGCGTGATTAAAAAAGATGAGCAGGAACCATTTGACGTGCATTCTCAAAATCCTCTACGGTGTCAAGTTCGCAAGAGAACAAGTCTGTCACATCAAGTACAGAGAAACAGTGACCTTGCTTGGCAAGACGTTCAAACGCCACTTCGTAGAACACGTTCTCCAGATGTTCGTGGTTCATCATACCGTCAAGTTCCTTATATAATGCTGTAGTGTAGTCTACACCCATTCGTTCAATACCAAGGCTTTCGCCTATGGCATCAGCGGGGTTACATGTTTTGTTGAGTTCTACAATAGAGCCTTTGTCATCTACAATAACCTTTATCTCCTCTTCACCGAGAGGATGTTTGATGAGAGTCAATATGTTTGGTGACTTCTCTGCCAATATGCGTTTTATGATTTCGGGATCGTAGAGCAAGTCGCTGTCGAGCAACAAGGTATCACACCCCTCCACCTCCTTGCGTGCAAGCCACAAAGAATAGATATTGTTAGTAGAGTCGAACACTTCGTTAAAGATAAATGTTACCTTAAGATTTGGATAATGGCAGGCAACAAAACTTTCTATTTTTTCGCGCAGGAAACCCGTAACAATCACAAACTCATCTATGCCACTGGCAATTAGAGCATCGATAGAACGTTGCAACAAGCAACGCTCTCCTATTTTCAACAAGCACTTGGGAGTGTTTGCGGTAAGCGGGCGCAGGCGCGAAGCCATGCCTGCTGCAAGAATCAATGCTTTCATCTGTTTTAAGAACTACTTAGAATGTTGCAATGCTACACGTTTAATGGTGTCGCAAACCACTTGAGTTTGTTCGGGGCGTCCCAGAGTGATGCGGAGACAGTCCTCCAAACCAGGGTCGCCCATGAACTTAATCTTATAGTCCTCGGCAGCCAAAGCCTTTTGGAGGTCCTCTTTTATTTCAGCAGGATATTTAATCAAAATAAAGTTGGCTACCGACTTGTACACCTTGAAGCCTGGCATGTCGCCAAGTTCTTTCTTGTAGAGTTGGCGTCCCCACTCCATCTGGTCAGCCACGTGGCGATAGTGACTGTCGCTATCAAGCGCCGCAAGAGCCACACGCTCGCTGAAGCGGTTATAGCCAAGATATTTGTTGGCGTAGTTCATGAAATCCTCATGACCTTTGCCAATAAAGCCGAAGCCCATACGCAAGCCTGGCAGACCGTAGAATTTAGACAGAGTGCGGCTGATTATCAAGTTGGAATATTTATTAATGAGCGGAGCTATATACGTAGTGTCCATGCAGATAAACGAAGCATAAGCCTCGTCAATCAAAACCATCGTGTCGGAGGGGATCTGTTCCATTATGCGACCGATCTCTTCACTCGAAAGGCTGTTGCCAGTCGGGTTGTTGGGCGAGGCCAGAAGAAGCATACGTGGGTGTATGCGGTTGGTATATTCAATCACTTCGTCAACGTCATAAGCAAAGGTGTCGCCTGTTTCGTGAAGGGGGTACATCTCTGCCTTACCACCACATTCGCTCGCCACACGGTTGTAGTACCACCACGAAAACTGTGGAATCATTATAGTGTTGGTTTTACCTGTCATAAGGTAGTAGTGTACGGCAGTCTTGAGGATTTCCTCGCCACCATAGGCCAACAACACCTGTTCTTCTGGTATGCCGTAGATTTCGGAGAGTTTGACTGAAACAACACTTTTCTTCCCCTCATCGTAGATGCGGGTATAGAAACACAGTTCTTTAGGGTCGAAAGTCTTTATCGCCTCAACAACCTTTTGTGATGGCTCAAAATTAAACTCATTTCTGTCTAAGTAATTCATTGTATTGTGTATGTTTTGTTTTTATTTCTTGTGTTTAAAAAGCTTCGAGAAGCGTTTACGCCTACGCCACTTAAGGTCGTGAAGGCGTTTTTGTGCCACGGCACTTTTGGCAAACGCCTCTATATCTTTAATGTTGCGCGCTGCGGCATAGGCACGTATCACATATTCAAACAGGTCTATTCTTCCAGTAAACCTCGTAAGGTTTTCAATGCACTCCTTCTGTGGAATATCGTTGCCACAGTCATAGAACTTCATGCGGTTTATGTCGATTACCTCAAACCGATAGTTTCCTGCCGAGTCTGTGTCATACAACACATTTGTATCGTTGAGGTCGTGATGCAACACGCCTTTGGAATGTAATGTCGCCACAAATTGTCCGAAAGCCGTGGCAAGCTTGCGGTTCCAGTCATCACGGTCAACCTCGCTCTCTATACTCCTAAGACTGGTAGCCTCACTGATGTAGTAGGCATCAACTAACCATGGGCCATGCCTAAACTCCACAAAAGCAACAGGCTCTGGAGTAGGAAGGTCCATTGCTCTAAATTTTAGTCCATTATTATAAGCTTTGCGAGCCTTATGTATCCTAATGGCATAAATCAATTTTTGTATAAAGTTAGCATGTTTAAAGCGTTTAATAACAATCTTGCGTTGGTTATTTTCATCGTCTTTATAGTTAAAGATTTTTATCACATTACGCTTGTCCCACAACACATCACCCCGCAAATCAAAACTTTCAGGCAGCTTGTCTATAATCTGCACTAACTGAGCATAGTTATCATACGGAGCATTTATTACACACGTTTTCATTTTTGTAATTGATTATGGTTAGCATCAGAAACAACCATTTTCTCTCTAAGTTTATTCTCTATTATTTTAGAAATCATTATTATTTCATACAAAGCCACCATATGAGCCTTTATTATTCCTCTTTTTCCTTCCATAATCGAACACTGTATAAGCAAGCAACGTAAAAAAAACCACATGGGACGAAATAAGATCGTGCATATTCCATATTGTTTCATCAAACGTTTGCTTATTTCGTAATTAGTATATTGATTAATTTTTTCTACACGTTGCTGTATATTTGCATCGTAAAGATGGTACAGACACACATTTTTACGTTTTGTTCTGATATATTCAACCTTTCCTTCCACATGCGGACGCCGATGAATTACAGGAGGCCAATCAACCTTATCACGCTTAAGCAACCTCAACTGATAATCATTTGAAGACCTAATAATTTTTCCCAAGAACATATTACGACGAGGTACAAACAACCCCTCTGGACAGTCACCACGTCCAACTCGCTTGTAAAGGTATTCTCTTAGCTCCACTGGCACGATTTCATCGGCATCAACCACAAGAATCCATTCATTTAGAGCTGACTGTATTGCGAAATTTCTTGCAGGCTCACAAATAGATAAAGTTCCCTTAGGATACGTAACAACCTTGCACCCCATTTCTTGTGCAATTGCCACAGTTCTATCAGTACTTTGCATATCACACACCACGACTTCATCAAAGTCCTTAACACTTTCCAAGACTTTTTTTAAATCTTTTTCTGCATTATACGTATTGATTACTACAGAAATTTTTGCGTTTGTGCTGTTCGCCATATTCAATTAATTATTATCACTGTCACATTCAACTTTTCTGCCAACGTTCACTTGCCTGTTGGCACTAATTTATACAATTTGTCAGACGGGCGAACCTTTTCAGGTACAGGAATGGACACACGCCATCCTTTCTCTGCATGGTCCACTGGTTGCAAATCGTAGCGTATCTCATCGGCATTGAGGAACAGTGCCCCCGTCGTTGGTCCGGTGATAAGCAGTTTGTCATCTTTATCGAGGGTGTTTGCCTCAAGCATAAACTCAGCCACCCCGATTTTTGAGAAATACTTGATGCCCTTGCCCACATAGACTTTTCTTTCCGTAGCCGAAGAGCCGTACTCCTTATTCCATTCACCGAGACGTTGGCCAAGATAGTAGCCGTCCCAGAAGCCACGATTAAAGACCGTTTTGAGACGTTCATCCCATTGGTCTTTCATAGCTTCAGTTATCGTTCCTTCTAAGGCGGCTTCAAGAGCTTGCTTGTAACACTGCACCGTAGTGTAGACATATTCGGGGCCACGAGCGCGTCCCTCTATTTTAAAGACTTTGACCCCAGCCTTTACCATGCGGTCTACAAACCTGATTGTCTTGAGATCCTTGGGCGACATGATGTATTTATTGTCCACATCAAGCTCCACCCCTGTTTCACGATCCCTCACAGTGTAGCTCCGGCGACATACTTGGAGGCAGGCTCCACGATTGGCGCTATAGCCCAGATTATTCAGGCTGAGATAGCACTTGCCACTTATTGCCATACATAGAGCACCGTGGCAAAACATTTCTATCCTCACCCTCTGACCATTAGGTCCGAGAACGTTTTGTTCATCTATTTGCCGGGCGATTTCTGACACCTGTCCCATGTTGAGCTCGCGGGCCAACACTGCAACGTCGGCAAACCGTGCATAGAATTTCAATGCTTCGATGTTGCTGATGTTAAGTTGTGTGGAGAGGTGTATCTCCTGCCCTATAGTGTTGCAGTATTGCAACACAGCCACATCGCTTGCTATAATCGCAGAAATGCCGCTGGTCTTAGCCGCATCACATATTGAACGCATCAACTGAAGGTCCTCTCCATAGATAATGGTGTTGACCGTAAGGTAACTCTTCACACCAGCTTCCTTGCATCGGCCGACTATGGCATCAAGGTCGTTGACAGTGAAGCGCGCCGCCGAATGTGCCCGCATGTTTAGACTCTCGATGCCAAAATAGACAGAGTCGGCCCCAGCCTTGATGGCAGCGGCCAACGACTCCCACGAGCCCGCAGGCGCCATAATCTCATAGCCCTTGCTTCTGTAATCCATTATATACACTGGCTTATTTTGGCAAAGGTACTAATAAATCTTAAGAAATGCATCATCTACACGGCTCTTTTGCACCTATCCAAGCATCATTTGCCTGCAACACCATGCCAGTCAGACAGTCTCGTATTATTCCAGACAAATATCATAGTGACGCAGCGCATCACCCAACACTACAAAGAAATGAGGCCTATTTGGGGCGGTTCTTTGTCCAAATTTATGTTTTTTAGCATCAATCTTACTGCAACCATACAAAAAAAACAGTACCTTTGTACCTTAATACATGCATACATTCTATGATGACTACCATACAGAGAGTTACCACAAAGGGCGACCTCAGAAAATTTGCAAGATTTAACTACCATCTATATAAAGGAAACCCATACTCCGTGCCAGACCTTTATTCTGACATCATGAGGACATTCAGCAAAGACCGGAACCCGGCATTCAAGTTCTGCGAAGCCGAATATTTCCTTGCATATCAGAACAACAGAATTGTAGGCAGGGTGGCGGCCATAATAAACCACAAAGCCAACGCTGCTTGGAACAAGAAAGCCGTTAGGTTTGGCTGGATAGACTTCATCGACGACCCCGATGTGAGTCGCTCACTGATTAAAGCGGTAGAACAGTGGGGGCTCAACAAAGGCATGACCGAAATAGAGGGGCCACTCGGATTTACTGACTTCGACGCAGAGGGGACACTCATTGAGGGCTTCGACCAACTTAGCACCATGTCAACCATCTACAACTACCCATACTACTCTGTCCACTTCGAGCATATGGGCTTCAGCAAGGCAATGGACTGGATAGAGATGAAACTTGCGGTGCCAGAGAAGTTGCCAGAGCAGTACGAGAAAATAGCTCAGGTGGTGAAGCATCGCTACAACCTCCACATACGCAAGCTTAAAAACATCAAAGAAATAAGGCAGACGGGCATCGGCCACAGCATTTTCAAACTCATCAATGAAGCATACAAGCCCCTTTATGGGTTTTGCGAACTTTCTGATGAGCAGATAGAGCTTTACATCAAAGAATATCTGCCAGTGATTGACCTACAGATGGTAACATTGGTGGAAAACGAAGACAACGAGTTGGTCGGCGTGGGCATATCGATGCCATCGCTGTCGGTTGCTCTCCAGAAAGCAAAAGGCAAACTGTGGCCTTTCGGGTGGTGGCACCTGCTAAAGGCTCTGTTTCTCAAGAAACCACCGATTCTCGACCTCCTCCTTGTAGCCGTCAAGCCTGAATACCAGGGCAAAGGCGTCAACGCTCTGCTGTTTGCCGACCTTATCCCCATCTACATTGCCAAAGGATTCAAATGGGGAGAGACAAACCTCGAGCTTGAGGTGAACAAGAAAGTGCAGTCGCAATGGCAATACATCGACAGCCACATCCACAAGCGCCGGCGCTGCTACACCAAGCCACTCACCGACTGACAGAGGGCGCACAGACATGCAACCGCAACACCAGAATACTCATACAACACTCTATACGACAACCATGGCAGAAACTAAAGTAAACAACTACGGCGACGAGTCCATCGTACATCTTGAAGGCGTGGAACACATCCGACGCCGCCCCGGCATGTATATCGGCAGACTGGGCGATGGCTCTAACCGAGAGGATGGCATCTATGTGCTGCTAAAGGAAACCATCGACAACAGCATCGACGAGTTCAACGAGGGCTATGGAAAGCGCATTGACGTGGAGATAGAGGAAAGCCGCAGCGCCATGGTGAGAGACTACGGCCGTGGCATCCCTTTGGGTGGCCTTATTCCAGCTGTGAGCCAACTCAACACCGGAGCCAAATACGACACCTCGGTATTCACGGCCAGCGTGGGTCTCAACGGTGTGGGTCTGAAGGCAGTCAACGCCCTGAGCCGCTTGTTTGTGGCAAGGAGCCACCGCGACGGAAAGTTCCATGAGGCCACATTCGAATACGGCAAACTTATCAACGACGTGTCAGGCGACACTGAGGAAGAAGACGGTACTTACATCTATTTTGAGCCAGACCCCCAACAGTTCAAAAACTTCAAGTTCAGGGCAGAGTATGTAGAGTTCATGCTCCGCAACTACACTTATCTCAACACTGGGCTTTCCATCTACTATAACAACCGGCGCATCGTCAGCCGCAACGGACTTGAAGACTTGCTCAACGACAACATGACAGCCACCCCCATCTACAACATAATACACCTTAGAGGAGACGGCATCGACATCGCCTTTACCCACGCCAACCAAAACGGCGAAGAATACTACTCCTACGTCAACGGACAGCACACCACACAAGGAGGCACACACCAGAGTGCATTAAAAGAACACCTCGCCCGTACTATCAAGGAGCATTTCGGCAAAAACTATGAGCCGGTTGACATACGCAACGGCCTTGTGGCCGCCATCGCCATAAGGGTCATTGAACCGATGTTTGAGAGTCAGACCAAAATAAAACTCGGCTCACTAACCATGGCCCCCGAAAAAGACAGCAAGGGCAACCCCTTTCCGCTCTCCGGCGTCAGCGTAAACAAGTTTGTCGGCGACTTTATAAAGAAGAACGTTGACAACTATCTGCACATGCACCCCGAAGTGGCAGAGGACATGCAGAAGAAGATACAGGAATCCGAACGCGACCGTAAGGCCATGGCAGGCATAGTGTCGAAAGCCGCCAAGGAGAGAGCCAAGAAGATCAACGTCAACAACCCCAAGCTGCGCGACTGCATCATACACCTCAACGACCCTCTGCCCAAAAGCAGGAAAGGCACTGTCAACACCGACGACGACCCGCGCCTCGACACCGCCATATTCATAACAGAGGGACTGTCGGCAAGCGGCTCAATCACCAAATGCCGAGACGCTAAGACACAGGCCGTGTTCAGTCTGCGCGGAAAGCCCTACAACAGTTTCGGTGAGACAAAAGAACTGGTATACAAAAACGAGGAGTTCAATCTGCTGCAGGCCGCCCTCAACATCGAAGACGGACTCGATGGCCTGAGATACAACAAGGTAATAGTAGCTACCGATGCCGATGTCGATGGTATGCACATCAGACTGCTGATGTTAACATTCTTCCTGCAGTTCTTCCCAGAACTGATAAAGACAGGGCATGTCTATATTTTGCAGACACCGCTGTTCAGAGTGCGCAACAACAAAAAGCGAAGCACCGCCAAAAACCTCTCTACAAAGATTGATGACAATGCTGCAGGTGCCGCCATCCTCCGAAAACGTGACAGCAACCAACGCTCGGAATACACCACACGCTATTGCTATTCGGAGGAAGAACGCACCAATGCTATCCGAGAACTCGGCCCCGACCCACAGATAACACGCTTCAAAGGTCTCGGAGAAATCTCACCCGATGAATTCAAGGAGTTTATCGGCCCGCAGATAAGGTTGGAGCAGGTGAGCCTGCACAAGACTGACCAAGTGCAGGAACTGCTAAGCTACTACATGGGCAAGAACACGCCCGAGAGGCAAAACTTCATCATCAACAACCTCGTAATAGAAGAAGACAAACCCGACGAAGACTTCACCGAAGAATAAATAATAACCCCATGCGTGGTGTGGCATCTACCTCCCGCTCCACCGCAAACCTACAGACTCGTCTATGAAGACCGCACTATTCCCAGGGTCATTCGACCCCTTCACCATAGGCCACGCCGACATCGTGGCACGGGGGCTCAAGATATTCGACAGGGTCATCATCGCCATCGGTGAGAACTGCAATAAAACCCCGTTTCAAAATCTGGAAAACCGCCACCGCACTGTCAAGACACTATATTCCTCCGACCCACGGGTGGAGGTCGTCACTTACCACGGACTCACCGCTGACCTCGCTGCAAAATGCCAGGCCGACGCCATTCTGCGCAGTGTGCGCTCGCTCAAGGACTATGAATACGAACGCGACATGGCAGATATCAACCAACAACTCAACGGCACGGAAACCGTGCTGCTGTTCTGCAGACCAGAACTGGCATCCGTCAGTTCAAGCACCGTCAGAGAGCTACACAGCTTCGGAAAGGATATCACACCGTTTCTGCCACACAAACAAGACTGATCGTCTGCTGTGCAGACAAACATCATATACAACACTACAACACAATGAAGATTCTCTACACCCTGATAGCCGCCATGTGCATAGTCGCAGCATCAACTGCCAAAGCACAAAGCGAAAAGGACCGCAACGACCTTGACCTCGCCCTTCGCAAACTTGCCACAGCCCACATGGCAATAAAGGCGCTCTATATTGATACCACAAACACGGCCATACTGACCGACGAAGCCATCAAGGCCATGCTGGCACAACTCGACCCACACAGCAGCTATTCCAACGCTGAAGAGACCCGAAAGTTCACCGAACCGCTCAACAGCAACTTTGAAGGCATCGGCGTGCAGTTCAACATCCTCAACGACACGCTCGTGGTGGTGCAGACAGTGGCGAAGGGACCGTCCGAAAAGGCCGGCATACTTGCCGGAGACCGCATTGTTGCAGTCAACGACACCGCCATTGCCGGAGTCAAGATGCCACGCGACATCATCATGAAGAAACTGCGTGGGGCCAAGAACACCGTTGCCGAACTCGACATCTGCCGCCGTGGTGTGAAAGAGACCCTCCGCTTCAAGGTGGTAAGGGATAAAATTCCTCTCCACTCCGTAGATGCAGCCTACATGATACGCCCCGGCATAGGCTTCATCCGCATCAGCAGCTTTGCAGCAACCACACGCAATGAAGTGCGCGATGCTATCCGGAAACTGAAGAAAGAAGGCATGGAAAGCCTCATTCTCGACTTGCAACAAAACGGAGGAGGCTACCTTGAAGCCGCCAACGGTGTAGCAAGCGAATTTCTAAACAAGGGAGACCTCGTGGTGTATACCGATGGGCGCGCCGTACCAAGACAGACTCTTACAGCTTTGGGCGACGGACTGTTTACCGACGGACGAGTGGCAGTACTGGTTGACGAATACACCGCCTCGGCAGCCGAAATAGTCAGTGGGGCGATACAGGATCACGACAGAGGAGTCATCGTCGGACGCCGCACCTTCGGCAAGGGCCTTGTGCAACGTCCCATCGACCTGCCCGATGGCAGCATGATACGCCTCACGGTGTCACACTACTATACCCCATCCGGACGCTGCATACAGAAGCCCTACAAGAAAGGCAAGAAAACAGACTACGATGACGACATCATGAAGCGCTACAACAGTGGGGAACTGATGCACGCCGACAGCATACACTTCGCCGACTCACTGAAATGCTACACTCTCAAGGAGAAACGCACCGTCTATGGCGGAGGTGGCATCATGCCCGACTACTTCATACCGCTCGACACCACGGTCTACACCAAATACTACCGCAGCCTGAGTCGCAAGAACATCATACTCAACGCCTACATGACATACTTCGACAACAACCGCCGACAGCTCACCTCAACCTACAAGGACTTCGGTAAGTTCAAGAGCAACTTCGAAGTGCCGGCCGAACTAATTGACACCATCATTGCAGAAGGCAAGAAGATGGAGGTGACGCCCAAAGACGACACCGAACTGTCACAGACCGTGCGCACCATCAAAAAGACGCTTAAAGGACTCGCCGCCCGCGACATCTGGGACATGTCGGAGTATTTTGCCATCATCAACGACGACAGCGACACTGTAAACAAAGCCATCGAACTACTACAGAAAAATAATTAGAACACCCCCAAAATGAAAGACACCTTCGACATCAGAGCGCAACAAGACGCCATCCCCACAGACAAAGACTACGAGAACGCACTACGCCCGCTAAACTTCAGCGACTTCAACGGCCAGAACAAAGTGGTGGACAACCTCAAGGTTTTTGTGGAAGCCGCCAAGTACCGTGGCGAACCTCTTGACCACACCCTGCTCCACGGCCCTCCCGGACTGGGCAAGACCACTCTGAGCAACATTATTGCAAACGAACTCGGCGTGGGTTTCAAGATAACCTCTGGCCCCGTGCTCGAGCCGGGAGACCTGGCAGGTCTGCTCACTTCGCTTGAACCCCACGACGTGCTCTTCATCGACGAAATACACCGCTTGTCACCATTGGTGGAAGAATACCTCTACTCGGCCATGGAGGACTACCGCATTGATATCATGATCGACAAGGGCCCCTCAGCACGCTCCATACAGATCGAGCTCAACCCATTCACCCTCGTGGGAGCCACCACACGAAGCGGCCTGCTCACCGCACCGCTCAGAGCACGCTTCGGCATCAACCTACATCTGGAATACTACGATGCCGACACACTCAAAACCATCATCATGCGCTCAGCCTCCATTCTTAACGTGGAGATTGACGGCAAGGCGGCAGCAGAGATTGCCGGACGTTCACGCGGCACACCACGCATCGCCAACGCACTGTTGCGACGTGTGAGAGACTTCGCCCAAGTCAAAGGCAACGGACGCATTAACCTGCCCATCGCACATCTCGCACTTGAAGCCCTCAACATCGACAAGTTCGGGCTTGACGAAATCGACAACAAAATTCTAAGCACCATAATCGACAAGTTCGGCGGAGGACCGGTGGGGCTCACAACCATTGCTACCGCTATCGGCGAAGACCAAGGCACTGTGGAGGAAGTCTACGAACCATTCCTTATCATGGAGGGCTTCATAAAGCGTACACCACGCGGACGCCAAGCCACATATCTCGCCTACAAACATCTGGGGCGAAACAGCCAGAGAAGCGACCAGTCAGACCTCTTCGACCGCCAACCCGAACTGTTTGACTGATTACATGACAGTGCCTCGCACAGCATTCAAACAAACACCACAACTTGTACAAACAACGTAACCTATGGTATCCTATCAATCCGAGAACACCGCTTTTCCAAAAATCAAGCGACGACAGACAACCTCATGGCTAAGGCAGGTGGCCGCCACCTACGGCATGACTATCGGCGACGTGGCATACATATTTTGCGATGACACCAAAATTCTCGAAGTAAACCGCCAATACCTGAACCACGACTACTATACCGACGTCATAACTTTTGACTACACCGAGGGGGCCACCATCAACGGTGACATCTTCATAAGCCTTGACACCGTCAGGAGCAACTCCGAACGGTTAAACACGCCCTACAATGAAGAACTTCACCGCGTCATGGCGCACGGCATCTTGCATCTATGTGGCATCAACGACAAGGGACCGGGAGAGCGCGAAATTATGGAAAATGCAGAAAATAAAGCTCTTTCTCTTAAAAAATTATAAAATTCTGCACTTTTTCTTTGTACGAAAAGGAAACTATTGTACCTTTGCTTGTAAAAAAAAGTTCTCGCTTATTTTTTATTTAACACAAACAAGAAAAACAATTAGATTATGAAACATCCAGAAGCATTGCCTTTCGGCTTGGACGAGAAAGAATTGAACGCACGCCTTGAGCAGCGTCTTGACACCCTTGCAAAAGAAACACAGTTCTACCTTCGCAAGGATATATCATTGAACGAGATTGCAGACCTCCTTGTAACAAACCGCACATACGCTTCACGTATGATTAACAACGTTAAGGGCTGCAAATTCAACGAGTATGTCAACCGTCTACGTCTCCAGAAAGCAGAAGAGCTCTTTACTGACAAGGACTATATGAACTCCCACAGCATCCGCGACCTCGCTTCAGACTGCGGCTTTGCATCGGTAAGCACATTCCGTCGCGCATTCTCTAAGAAATTTGACAACACCCCTCTCTCTTTCGTTAAGCGAAACGGATACAGAGAATAACAACACACACCGGGGGCTCACCCCAAGGTGTAGAGACAAACAAAACAGCACTGCGGCAGATTTGGATGCTCCGAATCTGCCGCAGTGCTGTTTTAAACCTATTCGGGCGTTAGGACTTATTGAATTTTGGGGCTAACTTGGCATATCCGAGAACAACCCTATTTTGCAGGCTTCGACAGAATCGCTTTATATCGCATGGGGTCGGCAAGCAGTTCTGCAGCAGCACGAACCTGCTTGTCTCCTTTAAGCAGGTTTTCCATTATGCCGGCTGTGTAATAGTATCTGTCGCAGATGGCAGAAGCCAGACGCTCCTTCATGGCCCCCTTGTTGCGACGTAGCACTTCGCCCATGTCGGGCTTCATGTCTTTCTTCAGGTTTTCCACCTTGTCGAGCGTTTCCTTCGGCATCCCCTCCGCCTTCATCATGTCGTGCAGACGGTCAACCAACTTGAGGCTGACATACTCGGGCGAGAAGTCAGATGCCGTCACCTGCCGCACAAAGTCATCATAATCCTCATCCGAAACAACAAAATCCTTTGCAGGGGCAATGGAGTCACGACCCAGACAATAGCCCGTAACATAATCGAAGAACTCATCACTCGCGCAAAGATACTCCAGATTGGCGGGTAGCGTGTCACCTTTCACTTCTACATCGGGCGTGATGCCTCCGCCGTCCCTTACAGGTCGGCCTGCCTCCGTATAGAACA
>USTH01000038.1 GCA_900557555.1 uncultured Prevotellaceae bacterium
TATGGTTTACAGCAGGCTACAAAAAAGAGGCTGCGCCTATTTTGACACAGCCTCTAATTCGTGTTGCTTGCAAAAAAACTTTACAAGACTGTAATAATCCCAATTCTGTCGTTAGGCGGAAGCTTTGATGCTTCGAAAGGTGAGCTTCGCAAGTTGAACGTTACTGCTGGTGCCGGCGGACGGTCGTATATGAACTGGATGAAGGTGCCAACGAAACTAAAGGAGTTTTGCGAGGAGCTTAACAAACGCCGCAAAACAATAGACACGACAGACGAATTGGCTATATGCGAACTGAGTTTCTGGGCGCACTACCATCTTGTTACCATCCATCCATGGGCTGACGGTAACGGCAGAACAAGCCGTCTGCTCATGAACCTTCTACAAATGGAATATGATGTGTTGCCAACAAAGGTGTATAAAGAAGATAAAGCGGAATACATACAAGCGCTCATTGACACCAGAGAAGCTGAGGACACAGACATCTTCATCAACTGTATGGCGAAACTGCATTGCGAACATCTGCAGCAAGATATCGACCATTTCCTTACATCGACAAACAAGAAAATGGTCGATAAAACGGCAATTCAGCAAGAAATGGTCGATAAATGGTCGATAAAGCCTACTTTGGCAGGAAAACTGGCCGATATTATAGCTTTCATGGCCGACAAAGAAGAAATCAGAACCGAACAGCTTGTCACACAATTGGGCCTGACAGAAACCACAGCAAAACGCTATCTGCGCCAACTGACAGAGTTCGGTTATTTGGAAGCTCATGGTGGTAACAGAAATAAGTCATATACAAGAAAGTGAAAGAATAAAATGTTCTATTCATATAGAACAGAATTGGGGAAGAAAACACAGACAACATATAGTGTGGCACGATGACGTAATCATAAAGCAACTCATCAGCTACGCCGTGGGCTGTATGCTCGGACGCTACCTCCTCGACAAGCCGAGGCTCCACATCGCCCATCCTAACCCAACTGATGAGGGGATTGCTCCTTATGAAGACAAGGGTGAGCAGTGGACAAAGAGACAAAGCCCTAACATTGTATGGTTTTGACACAAATGATTAACCAAGTAATCTGCCTAATAACCGAATTGGGTTGAAATGGCTACATAGCACGTCATGAGAATGGTACTTGGAGAGTTGTTGCGACTTCTGTTGTGTAATATGGTAAAAATTCATCCATTGGCGTTCTCGGTTTTCAAGGCTTGATTTACCACGAGCCCCGCCAAGGTGAAACCGAAGATGGCGGTGATGTGTGCCATGGAGCCGTTGATTTGTGCTTTCATGGGGTCGGCGTATGATGATGCGGAGATGTCGGTGGGCGGTTCACCCTTGTTTGGCAGAACCTCCGGACTGTAGACGCACATAAACTTTCGGAGAGGGTAGAGGCCCGTGCGCTTGAACCTCTTGCGCAGGGCACGTGCAAGCGGACACCCCTCCACTTTCCAAAACTCCGACACCTTGATTTTCTGAGGGTCTGTCTTGAGGGCAGCTCCCATTGACGAGACAAAACAGCAGTGGGCCGAAGTGGCGTCAAGAATGAGCAGAGCTTTGTCATGCAGACTGTCGATGGCATCTATGACGTAGTCGTAGGAGTTGAGGTCGAAGCTGCAGGCCGTCTGCTTGTTATAGGGATTGCTTGTTGCGGTGATGTCGGCCTCGGGGTTGATGGTGAGCAGTCGCTTGCGCAGCACCTCAACCTTGCTCTGCCCTATGGTTTGTGTTGTGGCCATGAGCTGGCGGTTGATGTTGGAAACGTTGACACAGTCGGGGTCTGCAATGGCAAGGTGGCCTATGCCAGAGCGTATCAGCCCCTCGGCACACCAACTGCCTACGCCACCCACTCCAAAGAGTATCACTTTCAGGCTCTGCAGTCGTTGTAGCGCCTCCTTGCCTAAGAGGCGTTCGGTGCGGTTGAATATTTCGGATGTTGTTGGTGTCATGGCTCTGTTTGTTGTTGCAAAGATACCTAATTATTGGGCAATGCTGCGGGTAGGAATGAAATTAATTGATTAACTTTGCCATAAATATAGCTTTTAAACCTTTACGACTTGTTATGAAACAGAATATTTTGGCCATCAGTGGCAAACCAGGATTGTATTTGTTGGTTGCGAGAGGCAACGGCACAATAATTGTAGAAAGTCTTGACAACACTAAAAAGCGTTTTAGCGTAGGCTTGCGCGACCGTGTCACTTCGCTCAACGATGTATCTATCTATACGGACGAGGAAGATGTGAAGCTGATGGATGTGTTTGAGGCCATGAAGCAGCATGAGGACGGAAAACCCGTTGACATGGATGTGAAGAAAGCAAGCAAAGACCAACTCGCTGCCTATGTGGGGGAGGTTCTCCCCAACTTCGACCGCGAGAGGGTGTATCCCAATGATATGAAGAAGCTTATTCTGTGGTACAACATACTCGTGCAGAACGGACTCACCGATTTTGCCACTCCCGAAGAGGGCGAGGAGGAAAAGGCCGAAGAGGCATAGCCCCCACTGGCATTTGTACGCAGTCGGTAAAAATATGTTTGCAGCCCGCAAGGTGTTAATACACTTTGCGGGCTGCTTCTGGTTTTTGGGGGCGGATGGTGCCGCCATAAACCCAAATCGGTCATTGGGTCGTAAATGGCGTCTTTTTGTTACGTCTTATTGCCTTTTGCTTTTTATAAGGCACCTGATGCTTGTTTTTAACTCAAAATAGCCTGCTATTATTCACTAAAACGGCAAGCAACATCTGCTCTCCTATAAAATCAAAATACAATAAGTCCTAATGGCCGAATTGGGATAAAGAGAGGGCGTGAACCACTCTTATGGTCTTCCGTGGCAAGCCTAGGAATGTCTGAACCACCGTCCGATTACAAGAATGTCCACACCCAATAGAGGTATAGACATTGACTTTCTGTAATCGAACGACGGCAGACTCCTATGCGCTTGTCGCGCATTGAGCCAACCATTATTGGTGTGGTGCTTATTCAGAGATAAGTTTCCTAGGCTTTTTCTGGAAGACCACAATAATAGTCAATGCTTTTGTTTGCTAATAAAATTATTGTGCCCCTAAGCGTGCGCCGCATGCGCATGAAAACAGGGCGTAGAGCTATGTGAGTTGTTTAGTGTTCTTTAGGTCGTTATTATGATTAGTCCGTAATCTCACCCTCTTCCTCATTAAATTCGGAAGAAGTGTCGGCTTCGGTGACCGTGAGCTGGTCTTGTACGGCGGCCATCACCTTTTGTTCTATTTCTGCCATGAGGTCGGGGTTGTCCTTGAGGGTGCGCTTGAGCTGTTCGCGTCCTTGGGCAATCTTGTCTCCCTCGTAGCTGAACCAGCTGCCCGACTTCTGCAAGATGTCGTTGGCCACAGCCAGATCCATGAGTTCGGAGGCTCTGGAAATACCCTCGCCAAATGTAATCTCAAACTCGGCCTTGCGGAACGGTGGTGCCACCTTGTTTTTGACTACCTTGACACGTACTTGGTTTCCGAGCACTTCGTCGCCGTTCTTGATGGCGGTGACACGGCGGATGTCGATGCGTACAGAACTGTAGAACTTGAGAGCGTTGCCACCAGTGGTGGTTTCGGGGTTTCCGAACATCACGCCGATTTTCTCACGCAGCTGGTTGATGAAGATGCAGCATGTCTTGGTCTTTGATATGGTAGAAGTGAGTTTGCGCAGAGCCTGACTCATGAGTCGTGCCTGAAGTCCCACCTTATTGTCGCCCATGTCGCCCTCTATCTCTGCTTTAGGAGTGAGTGCGGCCACCGAGTCTATTACTATGATGTCTATTGCTGCCGAACTGATGAGCTGATCTGCTATCTGCAGTGCCTGTTCACCGTTGTCGGGCTGTGACACGAGGAGTTCGTCAATGTTGACGCCGAGTTTTTTTGCGTAATAGGGGTCGAATGCGTGTTCGGCATCAATGAATGCTGCTATGCCTCCCGACTTTTGTGCCTCGGCGATGGCGTGGGTGGCCAATGTGGTTTTTCCCGACGATTCGGGGCCGTAGATTTCGATGATGCGTCCGCGCGGGTAGCCTCCGACACCGAGCGCAATGTCGAGTCCGATGCTTCCGGTGGGTATCACGTCAACTTTCTCTACTGGTTGGTCTCCCATCTTCATTATGGAGCCTTTGCCAAAGTCTTTCTCTATCTTGGCCATAGCCACTTGCAGGGCTTTCAGTTTTTCGTTGCCAGGAGTTTCGGTAACGGTAGTTTTCTTTGCCATATAATGTGTGTGTTATCTGTTTTGTTGCCGTGGGGGGAGAGGGCGGCGGTGATGTTTGTTTCGGCTTGTGGTTGTTAGTCGTTGTACTGCGCCGTAATGGAGCATATCTGCACAATGGTGTCCATTGCCTTGTGGAGCGATGGGATGGGTAGGTATTCAAACGGGCCGTGGAAGTTGAGTCCTCCAGCGAAGATGTTGGGGCACGGCAGTCCTTTGAATGACAGTTGTGCACCGTCAGTTCCGCCTCTGATGGTCTGAATCTTGACTGGTACGCCAGCGTTTTCCATGGCTTTGATGGCAATGTCGATGACGTGCATCACAGGGTCAATCTGCTCGCGCATGTTGTAGTATTGGTCGCTTATCTGACAGCTTGTGATGGGTTTGCCATATTTCTGGTCAATCTGCTGGCAGACCGCTTTAAGCAGCTTCTTGCGCTCCTCAAACTTCTTGCTGTCGTGGTCGCGTATGATGTAGTTCAGTTCTGCTGTCTCAACGTTGCCATTGAGCGACGTGAGGTGGAAGAATCCTTCGTATCCGTCGGTGGTCTCAGGTGTTTCGTCGGAGGGCAGGAGTGATGCCAATTCGGTGGCAATGCGAATGGCGTTAAGCATTTTGTTCTTGGCGTAGCCTGGGTGTACGCTCATGCCTGTGATGCGTATCTTGGCAGAAGCGGCGTTGAAGTTCTCGAATTCCAGTTCTCCCACTTCTCCTCCATCAATGGTGTAGGCCCATTGGCAGCCGAATTTCTCTACATCAAACTTGTGGGCTCCCATGCCTATCTCTTCGTCGGGGTTGAAGGCTACGTGAATTTCGCCGTGGCGCACTTCGGGATGCTCCATGAGGTAGACCATGGCTTGCACAATTTCGGCAATGCCGGCCTTGTCGTCGGCGCCGAGCAGTGTGTGCCCGTCGGTCACAATGATATCTTCGCCTTGGTGGTTGAGCAGTTCTGGAAATGTCTGCGGAGAGATGCGTATGTCGGCATCGGCATCAAGAATGATGTCAGTGCCATCGTATTGCTCTACGACACGTGGCTTGATGTTTGCGCCAGAGCAGTCGGGGCTTGTGTCGTAGTGGGCAATAAACCCTATCACAGGGGCTTTTCTGTCTTTGTCATTGTTGGCTGGTAGCACGGCATAGATATAGCCGTTGTCGTCAAGCTCTACGTCGTCAAGTCCAATTTTTTCAAGTTCTTTCTTCAGATATCGGGCAAAGTCCCACTGTTTCTCTGTGCTTGGTGTTGTTTGGGAATCTTCTGAAGACTGGGTGTCAAATTGCGTGTAGTTAAGAAACCTTTCTACAATGTCCATTTTGTTGTGTCAGTATTTGTTTTTTTATGATTAAGATGGGAAGTGCGTGTAGTAGCATTCTTGGTGGTCTGGCCTCTATCTCTTTTCAGGTCAGAACTTATATGTTTTGGGCGGTTCTTTGGTTTTATATTCGCCAGTGAGATTTCTGAGTAGTAGCGGATTTAGGGTCGTAGCCCTCTTAAGGTCGTCGAGGGCGGCGTTTTTGTCGTGAAGCCTGAATCGTAGTTGTCCGCGCAGCATGTATGCTTCGGCCAGTGTGTCGTCAAGAGAAATGGCTTTGTCAAGGTCGCCGAGAGCCTTTGGCAGGTCGTTGAGGGCAACATATACTTCAGCCCTTTTTAGCAGCAATCTGGCATTGTCGGGTTGTTGCAGTAGGTCGGCTGTTACCGATGCCAGAAGCACGTAGGTCTGTTCTTCGTCCATGAGTTGGTGCAAGCTTATGTGTGTGTTATGTTTTGGGGTGGGTGTCAACTCCGTGATATTTGTAGTCCGCTGTCAGAGAGTTTCATGTCTACAAGACGTGCCGTTGGGGTAAGCGGGTTGGTGTTGAGCATGGTTCTCAGCCTCAGTGCTGCTTCAGGGTCTTTGGCTACTATATACATGTATCCCCCTCCGCCAGCTCCTGGCAGTTTGTAGCCAAGGCACAGGTCGTCAATCGTGGCGCACCACTGCAGTAGCTGGTCTGTAGCCGTGCCAGGGTCGAGTCTTTGGTTGAGCTGCCATGAACGGCGCACCAAGAGTCCGTATTGCTGCAGATCGCCACACTGTATGGCCTGTTGCATGTTTAAGGCGTGGTGTTTGAGGTCGGCAAGTATGGAGAGACGTTCGGAATCGTTGAGGAACATACCTCTTACGATGTCAGCGAGAATATGCTTGGCCGTGCGCGTAATGCCAGTATAGTAGAGCAGGTGGCAGGCGCCTTCTTCGTTGCGGAAGATAGTGTCAGGCAACCAACTGGCGCATATTTTCTGCTCGAATCCAGGTTGGCTTTGCAGCAGTTTGATGCCTGGCAGCACACCACCGTACTGGTCTTGCCACCCGCCACCAGTGGTAAGCATCTGTTCAAGAATGAGTGTGCGGCCACACACCTCATGTTTGGTCCAGCCAAGACCGCAGAAATCGGACAATGCTCCGAGCACCGTGGCAGCGAGTATGCTACTGGTGCCCAATCCTGACCCTGCCGGAATGGCAGAGAGCAATGTGATGTCGATGCCGGCCCCGAAGTCTTCAAGCTGTTTTCTGAGCGAGGTGTATGCTCCGATGTTGTATGGTGGTAGAAAGCCTGCCAGTGCTAAGGCAGCCTTGGGTATAGAGAACGGGGAGCCGACCTTGTTGCAGGTGGCGAGTTCGTCATAGGTGGTGATAATCTCTTGTGCTCCGAGATCAATGCTGCGGCACACTATGTTGTAGTCCTTGTTGGGCTTGATGTATACCTGCAGAGGTTGTTGGCCGTTGATGTTGATGGCAAAGTTCACCACGCATCCCCCGCTGTAGAGCGAATAGGGCGGGGTGTCGGACCATCCGCCAGCCACGTCAGCTCTCACCGAGCTGCGTGCCCACACTATCTGGTCTTCGCATACGTCCAGATGTGGCTGGCATTTCTGTTGTTGTGCGTTTTCCACTATTCCCTGCCGCAGAAGGCTGAAAGCCTGGTCTGCCCACTTGTCGCTGTTGCCACCCTTGATACGGTACACCTGTGAACGGAACATGGCATCGTGAATTCGGGTCATGATTGGAGCCTCGGCTGGTAACGGCTGTGGGAGCTCAAGGTCGTAGGCTTTATATTTCTCAGCCAGATCCTTGAGGTCGAGTTGATAGAATATGCTTTTGGTGTAGTTGCTTGCCAAAGCCATTATATTGATAGCTTGAAAGCCCCTGCGTTGTTCGTTGAGGCGTATCAGGTTGGCATGGTTCAGAATCTGGTCGGCAGAAAGGCGTCGAGAGTTTTTCCAGCTGATGGTAAGTGCTTTGTCGGGTTTGGTTGACAAGAACCAGTTCAGCCACCGCCCGAGCATGTCCATGTCAGCGCTGACAGGAAAGAGTTCTGCCGTCTGAATGTCGGATGTTTGCTTGAAGTCCGCCAACGTGACGTCGCGTTCTGCCATCCATTCTTTGAACGGCTTGCCAAGGAACATGGTGCCGTCATCGGCCAAGTCACCGCGGAATGTGTCGTTAAACCCATAGGGGCGCAGCACGTACTCCAGTTCGTCGATGGGTTCTATGTCGATGCACTGCCCTGCTTCGAGGTGGAGCATCCAGTTGTTTACCGGTACGCCTGTGATGACGCTTCGCGGTGCCAGAGTCCAAGTGCACGGCACGAACGAATTTTCTATCCAGATGTCTGGGGTGTTAAGATCTACCGACGTTCTTACTACCGAGTTCTGTGTAAAGATGCTGGGGTGTTGCTTTATGGTATGGTGCATGATAAGACGTTGGTCTTTCACGCTGTTCATCTGGGATGTTGTGGAGCTGAGCAGTTCTCGGCTTGTTCCGTAGTGATAGAACACTCCGCTCTCAATGGGTATAACGCTTACCGTAAGATCTGCCAGCATTGAATTCGGTGACGAAGGGTTGTCGCCCAGAGCAGTGCCGAAATCACTGTAGAGATCATAACTTCTAACGGTGCCGTTGTCTGTCATGGTGAGCTGGCGCAGTTTCTCCACCGCCTTGTCGCTAAGCATCCACACCCCTGTGTCCATCAGGAAGTAATGGGTCTGTGCCAGTTGGGCGAGAGTCTGTGTAGACGGTTTCTGCAGCATGAAGTCGAGCTTGTCGGTTCGGTTGCGTTTAATCATGAATACACCGTGATGGCTTGCCAGCGAGGGTTCTTCCCACATGCCCAGGCACACTACATCGGCATCAGGAATGCTGATAGGGTCTTCGGCTTTTATCATAACATCGCCCGATGCTATCAGTGTGTGTATGCTATTGGGTGCAGACTGCAATATTTGCTCGTAAAGTGGCATTTGCAGGTCTAGCAATGTCTGGTCGATCTTTTGCCCACGTTCGGCACGCAGCACTGGTATGGGCGTGAGCACCTTACCGCTTGAGGCATAGGCGGGAATTCGGCGTCCTTGTCCACCAGCGTGTAGCAGCACGCGCTTTTCGGTTTTGAGCCACGAGGCGAAGTCTGCCTCCATTCCCTCTGCCCTACAGCACGACTGTAGAAGCCATGAAGTTCCTCCCCCAGACCCTAAATGGCTGTCTTGTGGGTCAGAGGTACAGAACCATTGTGTTCTATCGGCATGTGTTATACGGTGAAAGCTATCAACAAGGTTTGATGGTAATGAAAGCAGGTGTTTCATGACATTGGGAATGTTTTGAAAAAAGTTTTGCCTGAGGATTTAAAAGAGATGTGACGCCTCAGTCGTCGAAGTGTTCTTTCCACCATGGAGAATGGCGCAGTTCATCCATGAGTTGACGTGCGTCCTTTTCAAAGGGCTTGCCATCGGTTCCTCCGATGACAAGCGTGTAGCCGAAGATAGAAGCGCGAGTCATCATCTTGCGGTTGGCAACAGCCAAGCCGTGCTGCAGGCGCCGTGAATAGGGCGTAAACGAAGAATTATAATCACTTTTCATTGTTCATGATTCTTTTATAACGCTCCATATCATAGACCGTGGTCTCTCCATTGACGGTTTCGGCCACTATTACGGAGGTGGAATTATTATCTATCAAAATCCACCGGTCAACAATCTGGCTGTAGATTTCCACCAGATTTTGTATACCGGCATAGTAGCGCCGGCGTATCACGTCGACGGGAATGTTGTGGCCGCCCTCCGACACGCGCTTAGCCACACGCTTGATGGCCACTTCGGGTGAGGATAGCCACAGAAATATCAACTCCACCATGTACCCCGACTTGTGGGCACGCTTGATGAGGTTGACGTAAGAGTGGGTGGACAGAGTTGTCTCTACGGCAAAAGTCTCCCCCTTTTTCATCAAGTCGTTGATGCGCGAAATCATCAGCTTGCCAGCCTCGATGGGTACGCTTTCGGGGTGAAACGGTGACAGCCCGCGGGCAATTTCGTCGGCATTGATATATTGCTCACAATGCATGAATTCGGGCAGTATTGTAAACGAGGCTGTAGTTTTTCCAGCCCCGTTGCAGCCTGCAATGATATAAATTTTCTTTTTCGCCACAGTATCAATTCGTTTAGGACGACTTCACAAAGCCCAACATCGCAAAGGCCACTTGTTACGATGCGGTGTCAATGAAGTCTTTAATTAGTTACAGCAAATATAAGATATTTGAATCGAACCGACATAATTTTTCGGTCACAATTATGCTCTTTACAACTGTTTTTCACAAAAAACACCTGAAAAGTATTGTTTTTCGACTCATGCGCACCACTTTGCTACCCCACGAATGCAATTGCGGCTACTGCAATACGTAAGTAATGTACGAGAGAGCCCGTTTGTCAGTATCAGGCAGAAGTGTCACCATATAGCCATATATAAAGCGCAAATCCGTTAGATTGCTTGGTCAACATAAAATGTTTTACCTGTCATCGTTTAGTTATAGGAGTAGAGGCTGTTGCAGACATCTAAGGAGGAATACTTCAATTTGCTTGTAATTTACTTATAGGAGCGTTGTGGTAACAAACAATACTCCTATTTATATGGTGATACAAAAATAATTGTTATCTTTGCAAGCCTTTATATTAATAAGAAGCACAACAGACAGACACATGGATAACCAGCAGAACCACAATCTGAAGATATCACTGCTCCAGACAGATATTGTATGGGGAGACCCAGAAGTTAATGCTAACGCTGCCAAAAGGGCCATAGAGGCCTGCCACGGCAGCGATTTGTATGTGTTGCCGGAGATGTGGAGTACGGGTTTTGCCACGGAACCGCAAGGAGTGGCAGAGAAAGATCTGCGTTCGCTTGCTTGGATGAAGCAGATGGCACAACAGACCAATGCTGCCATTGCTGGCAGTGTGGCAACAGAACTTGGTGAAGGAGATTTTCGTAACCGTTTCTATTTTGTTAAGCCTGAAGGGGAGGTGGCGGTCTATGACAAACACCACCTCTTTACCTATGGAGGCGAACACAAGCACTATACAGCCGGACAGGGCCGCACGGTGGTGGAGTATAAGGGGGTGAGATTTCTGCTGCTTGTTTGTTATGACTTGCGCTTTCCGCTCTGGAGCCGTTCACGCGAAGATTACGACTGCATTATTTATGTGGCAAGTTGGCCAAGTTCTCGCATTGAGGCATGGCGCACCCTGCTCAAGGCTCGCGCTATTGAAAATCAGTGCTATGTAGTCGGTGTCAACCGTATAGGCACTGACCCATCGTGCACCTACTGCGGAGGCACGGCATTCATCGACCCATATGGGCAGGTAGTGAGCCAGTGCGCCGACAATCAGGCCCAAACTATAACAGCTGTCATAAATCTCGACACACTCAACGAATTCAGGGAGAAGTTCCCTGTTCTCAAAGACCGAGACTGACCCTTATCTATAAAACGAACACAAATACATTTTATTGACATAATAATGGAAAAACATCTTTTGCTTGGCGATGAATCCATCGCTCTTGGAGCTATACATGCCGGACTCAGCGGAGTGTACGCCTATCCAGGCACACCAAGCACCGAAATCACTGAATTTATTCAGAATAACGACATAGCCACGCAGCGTGGTGTTCATTCCCGTTGGTGTACTAACGAGAAAACCGCCATGGAGGCTGCTCTTGGCATGAGCTATGCCGGCAAGCGTGCCCTCGTGTGTATGAAGCATGTAGGCATGAACGTATGTGCCGATGCCTTTGTCAACAGTGCCATCACTGGTGTAAACGGTGGCCTTGTGGTGTTGGCGGCCGATGACCCCTCCATGCACTCAAGCCAGAATGAACAGGACAGCCGCTTCTATGCGAAGTTTGCGCTGATTCCGGTTTTTGAACCCAGCAACCAGCAGGAAACTTACGACATGACCTCGGCGGCCTTTGAACTGTCGGAAGCTCTCAAAGTGCCGGTGATGCTGCGCATAGTGACGCGTCTGGCACATAGCCGCGCCGCTGTGCAGACAGGCACGCTTTCAGACCAGAACCCACTCAACATCTGCCAAGAACGCTGGGTGCTGCTGCCTGGCATAGCGCGCAAGCGATATATAGACCTTATCGGTAAGCAGCCAGCAATGCTCAAAGCTGCCGAGAATTCACCATTCAACAAGACGGAGAATAACGGTGGCAAGCTTGGCATTATAGCTTGTGGTATTGCCTATAACTATGTAAAGGAGACCTTGGGCAACAGTGGTAATATTCTCAAGATTTCACAATACCCTCTGCCTGTTGAGGCCATCAAAAACCTTGCTTCACAATGCGACTCACTGCTTGTGGCGGAAGACGGACAACCTGTGGTAGAGGAAGAGGTGCGTAAAATGCTGGGTGTTGACTACAAGATAATCGGACGCCTCACAGGTCATCTGCCGCGTACAGGTGAACTCACGCCAGACAACGTGGCCTCGGCACTTGGTGCTACTCCGAAACCTAAATTCGACATGGCCAAAAATCTCGCACCACGCCCACCACAACTTTGTCAAGGTTGTGGACACCGCGATGTTTATGGCGCCTTGGTTAATATAATCGAAGAATATCCTGATGCAAGAGTGTTTGGCGACATAGGTTGCTACACTCTCGGTGCACTGCCTCCGTTCAAGGCTCTTGCCAGCTGTGTGGATATGGGGGCAAGTATCACCATGGCAAAAGGAGCCGCTGATGCAGGATTGCATCCCGCTATTGCAGTTATAGGTGATAGCACCTTTACCCACAGTGGCATGACTGGACTGCTTGATGCCATCAACGAAAATTCAGACATCACGGTAATAATCAGCGACAACCTCACCACAGGTATGACAGGAGGACAGGACTCTGCCGGCCTCAATAAATATGAAGCCATCTGTCTTGGCTTAGGACTTGACCCTGCGCATCTTCATGTGGTGACCCCATTGCCCAAAAACATTCCTGCTATAACGCAGATTATCCGCAATGAGATTAATTACCACGGAGTGAGCGTGATAATTCCGCGCAGAGAATGCATACAGACAGCTGCACGCCACGCACGCCAAGCCAGAAAGCACACCAAATAACCCCCTGTCACACTATATATTGGGTTTGTCTTGCATGAGCAGGACATTCCCGACATTAAAAACAAAAAATACAATGAAAAAAGACATCATACTATGCGGTGTAGGCGGTCAGGGCATCCTGTCTATCGCCACCATCATAGGCGAAGCTGCCACAAAGGCTGGCGTAAATCTCAAGCAAGCCGAAGTACATGGAATGAGCCAGAGAGGCGGTGACGTGCAGTCAAACCTGCGCCTGTCTACCGAACCAATATACTCCGACCTCATTCCAGAGGGTGAGGCAGACCTCATCATCTCCATGGAACCGATGGAGGCGCTGCGCTACATGCCATATCTCGCCCCCAAAGGCACTATCGTGACAAGTAGCAAACCATTTGTTAACATTCCTGACTATCCTGACTTGGATGCTATTAATGCAGAGCTTGACTCTGTGCCGTCTGTAGAGAAACTTGACATTGAAACCGTGGCAAAAGATGCTGGCAACCCTCGTGGGGCCAACATGGTGTTGCTTGGTATGGCGGCCGCATACCTTGACATCATTACTCCTGACCAGCTACGTCAGGCCATTGAGACAATCTTCGCCCGCAAAGGTGATGACATCGTGGCGGCTAATATCAAGGCTTTCGACCAGGGCTTGCTGACAACAGTAAAATAAAGCCGTACGGATACACTCACAACCAAACAATCCACCAGATACACAAATGATTTTCAATCCTAAAATGGAATGTATGGAGCGTGAAGAGATGCGCTCCTTGCAAAGCGAAAGACTACAGAAAACCGTAAGGACATGCTACGAGAAAGTGCCCTTCTATCGTAAGAAGATGGATGCCCGCGGTGTCAAACCCGAAGATATACAAACCATTGACGACATAGTAAAGCTGCCATTCACCACAAAAACAGATCTGCGCGATGAATATCCATTTGGTCTACAGGCAGTACCCAAGGAAGATATTGTCCGCATCCATGCCTCAAGTGGTACCACGGGCAAACCTGTGGTAGGTACCTATACGCGTAACGACCTTGCCATGTGGGCAGAGGGCGTGGCACGCGTCATGTCGGCAGGGGGCGTGGACAAGAGCGATACCGTGCAAGTGAGCTATGGCTACGGCTTGTTTACTGGTGGAC
>USTH01000039.1 GCA_900557555.1 uncultured Prevotellaceae bacterium
TTATGGTTTACAGCAGGCTACAAAAAAGAGGCTGCGCCTATTTTGACACAGCCTCATCTGTAATAACCCTATCGCCCATGTTCTATTTCTCAAGCACAAGGCGAAGACCCAAGTTGCCGTATCTTGCAGAAGGTGCATATCGGCCACGGAAGGAATTGCGGGCCCCATTAACAACGTAGTACCATCTACCACCACGATTGACACGCTCGGTGCCACTTGACGGTCCTACAGGATTGGTCTGAGTCTCGGCAGAATACTGGCCATACCAGTCACTACACCACTCACCCACATTGCCACTCATATCGTAGATGCCAAGCTCGTTGGGATTTTTGCTTCCGACAGGCTGCAGTTTCTTTATGCTGCTACAATTACTCCAAGCCACATCATCCAAATTGTCGCTGCCACTATACTGATAACGCTGGCTTTTGCTGCCACCGCGCGCAGCATACTCCCACTCTGCCTCGGTTGGCATACGGAACGACAAGCCGGTCAAGGTGTTAAGTTTTTCTATAAACATAACACAATCAGCATAACTTATATAGTATGCAGGATAATTTTTGCCTACTCCGCAATCTTCGCTCCATTGGTAAGAGTCTGCAACAGGTCTGCTGCCCGTGACCGTTTGCCACAACTCCTGTGTCACCTCCGTTTCACCAATAAGGAAGTCCGACACCGTTACTTCATGCGCAGGCGTTTCGTCTTTGTTTGGATTAATCTGCTCGGCAGTTGCGCCCATAAAGAATGTGCCACCTACCACCGGAATCATCTTGAACGTTACACTGCTACCAAGATTTTTTACCGTTACACTCTGAGCCTTGCCGTCATCAGACGAGCCGTTGAGTATATAATTATACAACTCAACAACATCGGCCCCATTGACCGCCCCGTCTTCATTAAGGTCGTACTTATTTTGTGCGGCCACACTTGCCAATGTCATCGTTGCGATGACAGTAAACAACAGTCTTTTGATACTATACATAATTAGAGATTTAGTTTTATTATTACAAAATACACGTATTATAACATTCCGCAAAATTACAGAAAGATTTCCAATTAAACAATTCTTCACGAAAGAACTCAGAAAAATCATTTGTCACGCCTAAGTTCCCAAAAAGCCACAGCAGAAGCCGCCGCCACATTAAGCGAGTCCACATTGTGCATCATAGGAATACGCACAACATAGTCAGCCTCGTCAACAGCCTTCTGCGGCAAGCCATCTCCCTCCGTACCCAAAATAATGGCCAGTTTGTTTTCCGCTTTCAATCTGGCATCATCGAGCGATACCGACTGGTCGGCAAGAGCCATTGCAGCTGTCTTGAAGCCGAGTTTTCTAAGCTCTTCATTATAGTCACTCGACCAAGTCCAAGGAACAAGAAACACCGAGCCCATTGACACCCTGACAGAACGACGGTTAAGAGGGTCGCAAGAGTTGCGAGTAACAACCACAGCATCAATTCCCAAAGCCGCCGCCGAGCGAAAAATCGCCCCAACATTAGTATTGTCGACAACACCGTTGATAACGGCCACCCTGGCAGCATTACGGCATATGTCCATAACCGAAGGAAGAGGTCTGCGCCGCATGGCACAGAGTACACCTCTCGTCAGGTCATAGCCCGTCAAGGAAGCAAGCACCTTGCGCTCACCAACAAACACATCAATGTCGCCACAACGAGAAATGACATCTCGACCATCTCCCTCCACATGACGTTCCTCACACAAAAAGGCAACCGGCTCATAGCCTGCATCCAGTGCCACCTTGATAACTTTCGGACTCTCGGCAATAAACAGCCCTCCGTCACATCTCTTCAGTTGCCGCTCGGTAAGGGAACTGAAGGCATCAAGTCCTGGAACTGACAATGTGTCTATCTTTATTATCGGCATAATCAAAATCCGTTAGTTCTACATTCAGACAGTTCAAAATTACGGACTTGTTCCAAACAATGGTCGCCGCACTCTTTCACAAATTCTACATGTAAACAAAAAAGACGGCCTAAACCGTCTCTAAATCTTGTGATCCGCTTGGGGTTCGAACCCAAGACCCCATCCTTAAAAGGGATGTGCTCTACCAGCTGAGCTAGCGGATCTACCTACGCTAATCGGTTTGTACCCCGATTGCGAGTGCAAAAGTAGTGTATTTTCTACAAACCGCCAAGGTTTTATCCGTTTTTTTCTTAACGACACATCAATTCTTCACAAAACAATAACATCAAGTGAAAAAAACGATTATTTTTGCAGTAATATAAGACCAGACCACACAATGTTTCTCATTGCAGACAGCGGAAGCACCAAGACCGACTGGTTGCTGACCAGCCCAGACACTACCCGAGACTTTCAGTTCCGAACAGCCGGTTGCAACCCCTATTTCATGTCAAGAGATGATATGGAGCGCCTTTTCCGTGAGGTTGAACACAAAACAGCACAAATCAAATCAGAAGCATCCCTGCCCTCTCAATGCAGCATAGAGAACATCTGGTTTTACGGAGCCGGGTGTACACCAGGAGAGAAAAGCCTCCAGATAAAGACATGCCTTGAAGAAGTTTTCGGAAAAGACTGCAACGCAGAAGTGTCAAGCGACATGCTCGGCGCAGCAAGGGCGTTGTGTGGCACAAGCGAGGGGATTGCATGCATTCTGGGAACAGGAAGCAACTCCTGCCTGTATGACGGCAGCAGAATTGTTGCCAACACTCCTCCTTTAGGCTACATTCTCGGCGATGAAGGTAGCGGCGCAAATCTCGGCAAGTTGCTTGTTGGCAACTTGTTTAAAGACCTGTTCGGCCCACAACTGAAAGAGGAATTTACAGCGACATACGGCACTGCTGTCGAAATTGTCGACCGAGTCTACAGGCAGCCGTTTCCCAACAGGTGGCTGGCGTCACTGTCACCCTTTATCCACGACCACCTTGACAACGACAACGTAAGGCACATGGTTGCAGACGCATTCGCTTCATTCTTCCTGCGCAACACCGCCAGCTACAACCGCCCTGACCTGAAGATAGGGCTAACTGGTTCCATCGCATATTATTACAAAGACCTTATTGCAGACACAGCAAAAGAGTTGGGACTGCATTTGGGGACAATAACAAAAAGCCCCATTGAAGGCCTGAAAACATTTCACCATGACAGAACCTGACATCACAACCCATCTGGAACAAAACGATATCAAGCCGACCGCCAACCGCATCTTGGTGACCAGAGAACTTATGACTGCAAGCACAGCATTGTCGTTGGGCGACCTTGAAGCACGCTTGGGAACTGTTGACAAATCCTCCATCTTCAGGGTTCTGTCACTACTGTCTGAACATCACCTCATACATCAAATCAACGACAACACCGGACAGACGAAATACGCACTTTGCGAAGACGGAAGCCACAGCAGTGACCCTCACCACAACATCAGCGATGAACACATACATTTTCACTGCGAAAGATGCAAACGCACGTTCTGCCTTCCATCTGAACACATTCCTGACATAAAACTGCCCGAAGGCTTCCACATTCATAACGCTGAAATGGTTGTCACAGGCTTGTGTCCAGAATGTATAAAGAAATATGGCTGCAAGCTATAAGTCGCCCAATCCACACACAACATATCAATTTAAAATGATTGAGAATTATTATAACGACGCCACAGACCTGTTGAAATCCCTCATTGCGGTTCCATCAGTAAGCCGCAACGAGAAGGAGGCCTCAGACCTCTTCTGCGCCCATCTCGCTGAGCTTGGCATTCCGTGCCAACGCTACGGCAACAATATCGTTTGTGCAGCCAAGGACCCAGAAACCACAAAACCGACCCTGATGCTCAATGCCCACATTGACACAGTAAAACCTGCCACAGGGTGGCAACGAGACCCTTTCACTCCGTCTGTAGAAAACGGGAACCTGTATGGACTTGGCAGCAACGACTGCGGAGGAGGTCTGGTGAGTTTGCTGCAGGCATTCAGAATATTGTCGGCAAAGCCACAACACTACAATCTTATCTTTGCCGTAAGTGCCGAAGAAGAGGTGTCGGGCAAAGACGGCTTCACACTGATGATGAACCATCTTCCAGCAGTTGACGTTGCCATAGTTGGCGAACCGACATCACTACAACCCGCCATTGCCGAAAAAGGACTAATGGTGCTCGACATTACTACTCACGGCAAATCAGGACACGCCGCACGAAACGAAGGGGTCAATGCACTCTATAAAGCCATAGACCAGATAAACTGGATAAGGAACTTCAAATTTTCGAAAGTCTCACCGCTGCTGGGCGAAATGAAGATGACAACGACAATCATTCAAGCTGGCAGTCTTCACAACTGCATTCCCGACAAATGTACCTACACGGTAGACGTGCGCACCACCGACTGCTACACCAACCAAGAAGTTCTCGACTTTATCGCAGACCAGCTGGATGCAGATGTCAAAGCACGCTCCACCCGACTGGGCTCATCGCGGATATCCCCCGACCACCCGATAATCCTCAAGTGCAAGCAGCTCGGACTGCAACCCTTCGGGTCACCCACCCTGAGCGACCAAGCATTGATGCCGTGGCAGTCTTTCAAACTCGGCCCAGGGGATTCCAGAAGGTCACACACCGCAGACGAATACATACCACTGACTGACATACGCGATGCAATAGAACTATATATCAACCTGTTAGACGGCATACAATTTTAGACTTTCAAAAATTTTATCACTATGGCCACACCACACATATCTGCTCCAGCAAACGCCTTCGCAAAAACCGTCTTGCTGGCAGGCGACCCACTAAGAGCAAAACACGTGGCAGAGCAGTTTCTCACCTCTGTTGAGTTAGTAACTTCCGTACGTAACATGTTCGGCTACACGGGCTACTACAAAAACCACAAAATTTCGGTGATGGGTAGCGGAATGGGCATGCCGAGCATCGGCATCTACTCATACGAACTCTTCAAATTCTACAATGTAGACAACATAATACGCATCGGGTCAGCCGGTAGCTACACCCCCGACCTCCAGCTAATGGACGTGGTACTTGTCACCAATGCCTATAGCGACTCTACCTATGCACTGATGCAAAACGGCTATACCAAACACCACACATATCCCTCGCCTAAACTCAACTCTGCCATTACACAGTGCGCAAGCCGGTTAGGCATTGTCTGCAAACACGCCTCTGTCCACTCAAGCGATGTGTTCTACACCAACGACAACCATGAAACATGGCAGCAAATAAGACAACGCACCCAAACCGAATGTGTGGAAATGGAATCGTTTGCACTCTTCCACAATGCCACCACGCTCCACAAGCAAGCAACAGCCCTGCTTACAATTTCCGACACTTTCTGGGGCGACGAAGAGCTCAATGCATCTCAACGACAAACTGCACTCAACAGCATGATAGTTCTTGCCCTTGAAACCGGAATAGAGCTGTAGGCCAAATCATTCACTGCTAACAAACAACAGAAAATACGCCCTGCTCAGTAAGACACTGAAGCACGAAAAAGCATTTAAACTTCCTTCCATCGGTCGAAACAGAATCCCATTTCGGCCGAAATGGAATAACGCACCGCCCGAAATAGATGTCGATTTCGGCCGAAAGAAGACTCATTGAGCTTGAAATAAGTTATTATTGTCCTTTACATTTTATATACTACAAATTACACGGCAATCAATATTCACCTGTTCATGAAGGATTTGCACTGTACAACCCAATAACATCTTCATTTCTGGCGTGCAATTAGTTTTGCTCATGCTTGGTTGAATAATTACGACGTGATAACACAGCTCTTTTTATCAAACGCTTCCTCGCGCAACTTTAGAACATCATTAATTGTTTCTTTGAGTAACCTGCTACCTTGCCAGCCACGACTCTGGGTTGAGAGTTGACGCCTCCCTTCGGAGCTGGAAGTGCAAGTTGGGTTTTCCGGAAGCATCTGCTGCAACAGTCCCGAGTGTCTGCCGTGCAGAAACCCTCTGTCCCCGAGAAACATTCACCGAAACCAAATTGCAGTAAATAGAAATATACGAACCGTGGCGCACCATCACATTACGCATGCCACCAGCACTGAAGACGGCAGCGACCTCACCGTCAAATATGCATCGGGCCTGTGCCCCCGCCCTACCAGTAAGATTGATGCCCTTGCTGTCAAGACGCACGTTGGTGCCAGGCATTGTGTAGCTGCCATAGTGGGTTGACACCACATACGAGCCGGTGATTGGCATGGGCAGTCTGCCGCGGTTGGACGCGAAGTTGCTTGTCAGGGCATACTCCTTGTCGTTAGGCATATATTTAGTTGCGGGAGCAGATGGTTCTGCAGCATAAGTCTCCACCTTGTTTCTTCTCGAAGACTTTTTGTTGGCCGACGCATTGTTGGTCTTTGAAGCCTGTCGGCGCCGCTCATCTTCACGGCGCTGTCGCTCAGCGGCCTCACGAGCCTGACGTTCGGCAAGTTCACGGCGTTTTCGCTCTGCCTCTTCCCTGCGTTTACGCTCCTGTTCGATGGCAAGTTTCACATAGTAGTCTATCTTTGCGTTAAGCTGTGCCATCTCCTTGCGGTCGTTAGCCAACACCTGTTCAAGGTTTCTCTGTTTCTTCTGCAATCCCTCTACCGCTGTTTTCTGTTCGGTCTGTTTGGCGGCAAGCTGACGGTTTTCCTCCTGTTCGGATTGCAGCAAGACTGTGTGGCGGTTGCGCTCATGCGTAAGAGCGGCTTTTGCCTGCTCAATTTCCGCCTGTTTGCGTTGCATCAACTCGCCCTGCACCCTCTGATATTTGGAATATTCCCGCACATACTTATAGCGGCGCGCCATTTGCGAGAAATCGGATGCCGACATCAGAAACAGGAGTTTGTTGGATACCTTGCGGTTTTGATACATATAGAGCATCGAACGCGCATATTTTTTCTTGCAATCCTTAAGCTGCGCATTAAGTGTGCGAAGCTCCGACTCAAGAGCTGTGATATTTGTATTGACAGAATCTATCTGCCCCTTAATCTTCCCGATATTCTGCTGATGGGTGTCTATTTGGCCATTAATTTCCTTGAGCTGTTGCAACCGCTTCTTTACGTCTTTGTTCGTGCGTGTCAGTTGAAATTGGGAGTCTTTGATTTTCTTCTGCAGTGCATCACGTTTTGTTCTCAGGCTCTTTACATTTGCATTGGAAACCGTTGGTTCCACCTTTTTTGTAGCCCCCCGTCTCTTCTTGTTCTGGGTTTTCTTTTGTGTTGTGGCACTGCGAGCCCTCTTGTTCCTTTGTGCATAAACAGTAGGTGCTGCCACACCCAGCGCAATAAACACCACAAATATTTTCAGTAATCCGTTCACAACAATAAAATTTTTCTGTTCAGTACGCTATGGCATGAGGTTTTTCAATATGCTCTCTGCGTCCATTTCCTTGTATTTGGGCGACAGTGTGGTACGACTGTTCCAATCTGATGAAGTCGACAACGAACTAAGTGCCATGTCAAGCCCACAGTTCTGTTTGCCGCCCGAAAACGTAATTGTTATTGATGAGGGAAATTTTCCCGAGTCAAACTTGACAAAATTCCCGTATATACATGTCAGGGCACTCTTGTCGGCAATGTTCTTTGATGAGATTGTAGTGCGGTCAAGCAATGCGCTTTCCGTTATCGTCAGGAATGAATAGTCAAGCACGGGAGCTGATGTAAGGCTTAACAAAGTATGGGCACCCGCTGATGACACGGTGTACTCGGCCATCTTGTTGCGAACATCGGCACCGGGATAGAACACCTCGTTCCAAAACAGAGCCTCTAAAGCACTGAAGTCAAGATTTGCAGAATGAAGGAAGTCGACTTTGTCATATGAAGTTCTGACATAACGACTGTTGATGCGATCAACTATCAGCACCTCTTGGGGGGTAAATTCCATTCTGCCTACTTCGCCAACAATCGGGAAAGTCAAAGATAGCTGGATAACATCGCCACGCTTCATCTTAAGACTTCCGGACAGAGCCACATCCTTGTCGCCCAACGACAGGTTGAGCCGCATCTTTGCCGTCAGGCTTTTAGTAGAGACAGCATTGGCCAACACGTGTTGTTTATATAAGTCCTCCGTACTCTGCTTTGCTACAGACGGTTTACCGGAAAGATGCTTTGACGTGCTGCATGAGCCCAACGTCAACAGTCCGGCAAGAAGAGCTGCAGAAAACAATCTTAGCGTAATCTTCATAACTTTACTCTTTGTAATATCTTTGACTTTGTGCTTTTTTTCTGATTAACGCAGAAGTGGGATCCATTTTGGCGGCCTGCTTCCAGTATCTCACAGCTTCAACGGTGAATCCCAAATGATAATAGATATCGCCCGCATGGTCTACAAGGCTGACATTGTCGGGGTCAGACAAGTCTTCCGTAAATTTAAGTGCCTTGTCTATATACTTACGAGCTTCTATATAGTTGCTCTGCAGAAACAGAATCCATGCGTAGGTGTCGAGATACGTTGGTTCCTCCGGCTCTTTTTCAATAGTTTTGGCACTCATCTGCTTTGCTTTGTCAAGACACACACCATCAAGAGACAGGAAATAGGCATAGTTGTTGAGACACATAATGTTTTCGCTGTTATAGACCAAGGCCGAGTCATACATCACATAGGCCTCTTCCTTGCGCCCCACTTTGTGGAGAGCATCGGCATATGCCGAATAATAGCTTGACACCAGTTCGGTATGGGTGTTTCCCGTAATGTATTTCAAGCCCTTGGCATACATATCGAGAGCTCCCTTTTCGTCTTTCTGTATTTGCAGCACCGCTCCGGCATAGTAATAGAACAGGGGGTGAGTGGCGTTCTCCTTCAATCCGTCAGTACTCAGTCTCCTCAATTCGGCATAGTCTCTTTTTGACAGAGCGTTCTGCATCAGACTAAGGCGTGAAAACTCGTCAGAGGGATTGATGTCAAGCATCTTGTTGAAAATAGGCAGCATAAGAGAGTCGGGGGTGTTCTCGTTTATCATCTGATTGACTATTACGCCATAAAGAGTCGCCTCCTCCTCATGCAAAGGCAGCAGACGGGTCAGCAGGGAATCACGCAAGACCTTTCTCTCTGGTGTAGGCAGCCTGTCAAGATAATTGTGGTATGCGACCACACGAGTTTGCATCGGCATTGATGTGTCAAGAATGAGATTTCTCAAGGCCGTGTTTTCCACCTCTTTGTTCTTTGTAGCCAGTGCATATTTGTAGAGAAGGATGTTGCCGTTGCCGCGTGTTTCATCATCCTCTTCAACCTGCTTAATGATTTTCAATACATCATCTGTCTTGTATAGAGCGAGCAGTGCCTCACCCTTAGCTATAAGATATTCCGTCTTGTTTCCGGGATATTTTTCAATCAACGTGTCTGCAATGAGCAGTGCTTCTTGCTGGTGCCCCATATTGATTGCCGCCCTCAGTTTTTGTGTCGAGAGCAATTCGTCATCGTCTCTTATAGGGCGCCATCTGTCCAACGTGGCACACAACTTGGCGAAATCCCCCTTTGATTCATAAAAGGAACAGAGCATCGCAAATGCCTTGTCACGGAAAAGCTCGTCAGAAAGCAAGCCTTGCATCATATCAACGCCCCTGTCGTCTGACATGGCAATACAAGCGCTTGCCAACTCAAAAAGATAGTCCTTGTTGTCCGGGCAAAGGGTATGAGCTCTGTCAAGATAAGCCAACACCGGAATGTCAAGGTTATGACTTTCGGCAAACTGGGCAAGTTCAAAAAGGGCTTCCGCCCCATTGGGGTTAATGCGGTTGGCACGCTCCAACAATCTGTAGCATGCCACATCATTGCCTGCCTCGCGTTGACATACTGCCTCAAGAAAAAGTGCATTATACTTGCGCAGTTGCCTTTCGCCTGGTGCCGAAAAAACATTTTCACCTTTGAGCACAGCAACGGCGAAAACGGCGAGCATCAAAACCACGGCTTTCTTCATTCTTCTTTTCCAGATAATGTTTTCTCAGTCAAGGACTATAGAGGCGAGTGTGGAGGTCTATATGCCAGTATGCCCGAATCCACCTGAACCACGTTCGGTTTCGTCGAGCTTTTCAACCTCATCAAAGACTACCTGTTCGTACTTGCCAATAACCATTTGCGCGATACGGTCGCCATCGTTTATCTTCACCTCGACATCAGAGAGATTGATTAATATCACGCCTATCTCCCCACGATAGTCTGCATCGATGGTGCCGGGCGAATTCAACACCGTGACTCCCTGTTTGAGAGCCATACCAGAGCGAGGCCTCACCTGAGCCTCATAGCCCTTGGGCAACGCCATGAACAACCCCGTGGGGACAAGTGCCCGGCCAAGAGGCGGCATAACAATCGGGGCATCGATATTTGCACGTAAATCAACACCGGCACTAAGGGGTGTGGCATACTCCGGAAGTTGGTGCCGGGATTTGTTTATTATTTGTATTCTAACAGACATATCGCTGATTTTTTGAAATACAAATTTAGTACAATCTGGCAGTTAAACCAAATTTTAGAGCCAATGCTTTTTGCCTAAGGTAAAAAAATAACTTACTTTTGCATTACAAGACTTCAATCATGAAACAATCACAAAAAATGGAGTGGTCAAAGCTCATTAGCTCCAAACGCTTTGGCCACGAAGACAAGCACGGCGACCTTGCCGAATTTCGCTCTGTGTTCCAACGCGATTACGACAGGTTGATATTTTCATCTCCCTTTCGCCGTCTGCAGAACAAGACTCAGGTTTTTCCGCTGCCTGGCAGCATCTTCGTGCATAACCGCCTGACCCACAGTCTTGAGGTGGCAAGCGTAGGTCGCTCGCTCGGCAATGACGCGGCACGTAAACTGATGGAACTTCATCCCGAACTTGATGAAAACAAGCTCTCACAATTAGGTACCATTACCTCGGCGGCTTGTCTGGCACACGATCTGGGCAACCCGCCATTCGGCCACTCTGGGGAAAAAGCTATAGCCACATTTTTCAGCGAAGGCAAGGGACTTCGCTTCAAGGACAAAATCTATGCCGAAGTAGAATCAGAACGAGCCGAAATACTTTGGAACGACATCACACGTTACGACGGCAACGCCAATGCTTTCAGACTGCTCACACACCAATATGAAGGCAGGCGCGAAGGAGGCTACGTAATGACATACAGCACATTGGCCTCCATCGTGAAATATCCACACAGCTCCATAATGTGTGTCAATAAGAACAAGTTTGGGTTCTTTGAAAGCGAGTTCGCCATCTACCGTGAAATAGCACACCACTTGGGTCTGAGATGCTTTGAAGACAACAGGACACGCATCAAGTATGCGCGCTACCCACTGGCATACTTCGTTGAGGCGGCAGATGACATCTGCTATGAAATAATGGACATTGAAGATGCATATAAGTTGCATCTTATAACAGCAGAAAAGACGAAGCAACTGCTGCTTGATTTCTTCGACCCTAAGCAACGTAAAACAATAGAAGAGTCCTATCCGAACGTTACCGACCCGAACGAACGCATCATCTATATGCGATCATGCGTCATAAACGCCATTGAGCAAGAGTGTGTCAGAGTGTTTATTGAAAACGAGGACAGTATATTAAGAGGAGAGTTTGAAGGTTCACTCATCCAGCACATAGAACCACACATGTATGGAGCTATGAAGCAAATAGCCGACTACGCTGCAGCCAACATCTACCGGTCACGTGAGGTGCTCGACATCGAGCTGGCAGGATGCCGCATCATTGACACCCTGCTTGAACTGCTCACTGATGCCATCGAAGAGCCTGACAAAACCTATTCAAGACTGCTTATAAACCGCGTGCCGTGCCAATACCAAATCAACGCTCCGTCCATTCACGAAAGACTCGTAGGGGTGCTTGACTACATCACAGGCATGACAGATGTCTATGCCCTTGATCTCTATCGAAAAATCAACGGCATGTCACTGCCGGCCATCTGACACGGCTCTGTTATAATTAGGCAAAGCACAGTACTGGCAACACACACTTTGCGACATTAACAACAAAGGTATTACAGAAACTCAGGCAACTGATACAAATGGGTAGAATTGCTGCCTTTAATCAAAATCAATCTGTCTGACAAAGGCGACTCAAGCAACTTGGCCTTTACCTCGTCTACATTGTCAAAGACAGGGAACGGAGGATTTTGTCTTTTGAAATTGTCACCAACAAGCCACACATCAGAAAATCCTAACCTTTGGATTGTCGAAACTACCTTTGAATGTTCAGTATCAGAAACTGCTCCCAGCTCTTTCATGTCGCCAAGAATTAGCATCTTCTTGACATTCTCAGGAGTCACAATCAAGGCAAAGTTATCCAACGCCGCCTCCATGCTTGAGGGATTGGCATTGTAGGCATCTATCACAAGCGTATTATGGGCCGTCTTACGCATTTCTGACCGACTGTTGGCCGGCTTATAATCCGCCAATGCCTTGTCTACATCTTCCGGGCAAACTCCATAATGCAATCCTACAGTAATTGCGGCTAAAACGTTATCCAGATTATAAGACCCAATGAGGTGTGTCTGCACTGTATGCCAACGTTCACCAGCGATATCTCCGCGACGCCATTTCAACTTAAGGAAAGGATTGCATGCATCAACCTCGCCCTCTACCATATAGCCTCGTCCGGGGCTGCCATAAGTAAAGGCCTTCAGTCCTGCAGCCTTGTTTGCCAAAATGTCGTTGTCTGCATTTAGGAAGATGAAGCCTTTTGGATTGTGGCGAAGATTGTCATACAGTTCTGCCTTTGTCCTAACAACTCCCTCAAATGAGCCAAAGCCCTCAATATGGGCGGTACCTACATTTGTAATCAGTCCGCAGTCAGGGGAAACAATGTCTGCTAAGGTCTTAATCTCACCAGGGTGGTTTGCGCCTGTTTCAATTACAGCAATCTGGTGAAACTTCTGCAAGCCGAGCAACGTCTTTGGCACCCCGATATGGTTATTGAAATTGCCTTGGGTATATAGCACCGCATACTTCGTGGCAAGCACAGCACTCACCAGTTCCTTGGTAGTGGTCTTGCCGTTTGTTCCTGTAATTTCTATTACCGGACCAGAAAAATGCATGCGATGGAAATGCGCCAGAGACTGCATAGCCTTAAGAGCATCTTCTACAAGAATATACCTTCCGTCATTGGCATTGCTATATTCTGCCTCATCTATAATTGCATAAGCACAGCCTTTATCAAGGGCGGCCGAAGCAAATCTATTACCATCAAAGGAATCTCCCTTTAAAGCAAAGAACATAGAGCCGACAGGGCATTCGCGACTGTCAGTAGTAATTACAGGGTGATTCCGAAAAATCTCATATAGTTGTTCTGTTGTCATGATTGATTATCTGTATCCGTCATTTCGCCCATATCGGTCATTAGGTCGCAAATAACATCTTTTTTACTACTTCTTATCACCTTTTGTTTTTAGGAGAGCAGATGTTGTTTGTTTTTAGCTCAAGATAGTCCGCTATTATCACCTAAGAAAACAAGCAACATCTGCTCTCCTAAAAACAAAAGACAATAAGTCCTCACGACCGAATTGGGCTTAATTATTATGAAATGCAAAAATACGAAAAAAAGCTCCGCAAACGTTATGTTTGCGGAGCTTTTTAAAAGATTATTTATAGAATTGAATTCTAATCAATGTGGTTGTCAGAAATCAGAATTTCACTTTCTTGCCGTCGATGATGTAGATCTGACCCTTCCGGAGAGAAGAAGCAGCCT
>USTH01000040.1 GCA_900557555.1 uncultured Prevotellaceae bacterium
AATATTGTTTATCAACCAGTTATAAAATACGTGTTTTTTGAGTGACGAAGTCAGGGCATTTTCTTTTTCGTTGTTTTTCCAACAGTAATAAAAAGTTTTTGGCATTTACCATTTCTGTTGGGTCTCCAAAAAAACAAACTATTAATCGCACCTTGCAAAACACGTTCAGAAGGTAAGATAATAGAAACGCTTCTTCAGAAAGTCATAGTCGTCCACCTTGTTCTGGTCATACTTCTTGCGATTAAGTCCGCAGATGCGGCAAAACTCCTTGTACCACTGCGAAAATGACTTGGGCTTGTTTATCATCTCCCTGCTGTTGTAAAGCATGTTGGCGATACGTGCCTGATCCTTTGGCGTCTGAAACGCCATGATGTCGTCTACCAGAATGGGCAGATAGTCCGTCTTGAGTGGATTTCGCCCCTTAAAGCCCATAGTGAAATAACTTGACAAACCTGTCTGCATGTCCAGTTTTGACACAGACCGAGTCAGCTGCAGTGTTGCAGACTCGTTGTCATTGGCTTCCGGAGCCTCGCTGTAGTTGTAGGTGTCTACCTTGTCTATGCGGGTGTGAATATACGTGGCCCCCGCCGCCACGTCAACCTTGGTGCCAATGGTTATATTGCCGTTGATTGTAACTTCCATGTCCTTGTTGTTTACTTACTGTCTGTTTACCACTGTATTGATGTTAACATTCTCGATTTTTATCACACGAGGTCTGCACCTGCGCCTCAACCTTCTGTTTTCGTTGCGTAGAGCATCCACCTCTTCACTTACGGACTCTGACGACGGCAATGCCAAAGACTTGGCTTTAGCCATCATTATTTTGTCCATCAACGTTACATAGTCAAGCAAGGCCATCTTGGCCCTGCGACACATGCGGCTGCGAGCCGCTGTGGTTTTTGAATTCATTCTCTTCATAATATTATAATAATTAGTTAAACGAAATCTACATGCGTCTCCTAACGACCGAATTGGGCTAATACGGAATGCCTGACATCGGCAATCAAAGCATACGAGTCATCAGATGAGTCAACAAATACCTCAGGCACATCTCTGTCACACGCACCAGCACACACGAAATGATAATCAACACCGGAGCAAACAGTCCTCCGTAGACAAGACTGCCAAGCAACATAGGAATGATACACACAAGGGCCACACTTACTGAAATGCCCATCGCCACATGACGGAAAAATTGAATCCGCGATACATTGTTTTTCATAGCTGTATTCTTTGTTGTTAATTGTTTTCAAATGCAAAGGAAGCGCGCAAGTGTTTCAAAAAGCGGAACACTTCAGAAATTTTTCTTATCTTCGCAATAAAATCCAAACAAATGAAACTCTCACAACAATCCTGGCTTGTAAGCCTGCTCAGCCAACACCCGCAAGGGTGTACACTGGCCGAGATTAACGAATGCTGGCAGCGGTCAAACAACTACAACGGCCGCCCCGTCTCTCGCACATCGCTGTTTAGGGCACGCGACACCATACTAAACCAATTCGGCATTCTGATAGAGTGTGAGTGTCACCGTGGCAATTCGCGCTACAAAATAGGAAACCCCACCGAACTGCAAAGCGACTCAATGAAGAACTGGCTCTACTCAAACCTTACGTTGGGCAACCTGCTGGCAGACCACACCGCCCTCAAAGATCATATCATACTTGAAAACACACCAGTCAACACCGCCCACATGCACGATATTCTGCAAAGTATGCGCAAACATCGCCAACTTAATATCGAATACAAGAAATACACCTCTGGCCAACCATCGCAACGCACTGTGGCCCCCATAGCTCTCAAGTTGTGGAAGCAGAGGTGGTATCTTCTGCCACAACAGCACAACACTGACACGGATTTCCGCACATCGTTGCGCATCTTCTCGCTAAACAGAATCAGAAACATAACAACAACTGACCTAACATTCAAAATACCCAAAGACTTCTCGCCACAGGTGTATTTTGCCGACTATTATGGGGTACTGACCAACGACGCTGCCAAGCCCGAACGCATTGTTATCAGGGCTTTCGGACAAACACCCTATTACCTGAAAGACCTGCCACTCCACCATTCACAACATGAAATAGAGGCTACCCCCGACCATACGGATTTTGAACTGTACCTCAAGCCCACACCCGATTTCCTTACTCATCTGCTGACCCACGGAGCAGGACTGAAAGTGATGTCACCGCAGCATCTTGTAGACGAAATGACAGACAGACTGCAAAAAATGCTTCATGCATACTTCCCATAACCCACAAAAACGTCATCACACGGCCATATTCTGAAAATCTCTTCACAGAATACCGTAATTGATGCATCTAATACTGTAAATTTGCACAAGCAAACACAAACCCCACACATGAACATTTTTTCTACAGACTATATGCTCTATGCAGACGCATGCCTTGCATACATGGTGACAGCCGTAGTATGCGCTGTGATACGCTGGAGACACATGTGCCACCCTTACGATGAACAGGCAGACTACTTCTACCCAGCACGCAGGCAGGTAACATTCTTCTACGCCGTCAACCTTATGCAGTTGCCATACTATCTTTGGCCGTCAGACGAAGGCACATGGCTCTACATACGGTGTTTCAGCATTATATGTATCCCTGTATGCTTCACCATGCTCTTTGCCCGATACTTCAAGTGGCAACAGCTCAAGCAACTGAAGAACATACTCTTATTGGGTCTACCCATGCTGACACTGGCATGCATGATGGTTGCCGTAATGCTTCACGATGCCTCATGGTTTGAAAGGCACGCAGCATGGCTGAAATATATGTTTGGAGGACTTGGCCTGCTGCTTGCAATCAGACTCGCTGCCATTCTTCGATGGATAAAGACAGGCATCGACTCGTTCCACCGCAACAACTATGCTGCAGAAGACGACTTCCCGTTCCACTTTGCCAAAAGGGCAATCTGGACACCATTGATATGGGTCGCCTTCTCGTGGACGGTATTTCTGTCGGGCAGCCACGACGTGAAACTGGCACTCGACATTTTTCTCTCTATCTGGATGGTCAGACTGCTGTGCCACACGCTGCACCCCCAACGCATGCTACGCACCGAAGTGGTGGAGCAAGAATTTGACCACAACGGGGAATACCGGAGAGAAAAAACCGACAACTCCGACATCCGCAAGGAAACAGACACCGACGACACCATTACGCCAGCCACCCCGACATCCCTCTACTCCGAAGAGGCTAAAGCAATGGTGCTGGCCATCATTTTGCGCAAATTCAGAGAACCTCATCTGCTCAAGACGGAGGTACTGGCCGATGTAGACAACGGCATGACAGCACAGGCAAGCAGATTTATCGCCGAGGTGGGCTACTATAACCTTATTAATATGTTCCGCCTCAGATATGCCACCTTATATAAACAACAGCACCCGCAAGCCAAACAGGTAGAAGTGGCAGAGCAGTCGGGATATATCTCTGACCAAGCATTAAGCAGAGCCAAGAAAAACGTTACTTCCATAGACATGGATATGGTAAAAAACGTAACTATAGAAACCGAGTAATCCGCCAAACAAGACCTGCTGACAAAGACATTGACAAGCAAATAAGAAAGTGATAAAGTCAGGAGAGGTCATTTACAACCTAATGACCGATTTGGGTTATACTCAATTCGAGCGTTAGGACTGAAGTAATAAAAAAGATGCCATTTACGACCTAATGACCGATTTGGGTTAAATCCTCACTGCCTTGAGTATGGAATCTATACCCATGAGGTCTTGACAAATATCGTTGACCTCGTTTGTATCATGAACCAAAACAGTCAGTTGGGCATTAAACAAGCCTTTGTCGGTTTCAATGTTCAGTCGTTTCACATTCAGCCCACGTTTCTTGAACAGAGACTCTGCAATGTGAAACAACGTGCTAGCCTTGTCAACGCCCTCCACATAAATGCACGTCTCAAACAAGTGGCCGTGCTTCATGTTCCATCTCACCGCAACAATATTATTACCAAACTGTGTCTTGAGTTTGGTAGCCTCCTCACACTCGCGTTTGTGAATGGTAAAACTACACTCCCTATCGTCAATATACCCCAGAGCATCATCGCCGGGTATGGGTTTGCAGCACGGGGCAATAACGCAGTTGTCAATGTTGACCTCATTGATAGGGAATACCTTTTTCTTGTCAATGGAACCTATAAACTCCTGTGAGTCAGAATAACGTTTGCTGATATCACCCACTTTCGTCTGCTCCTTGTCCTTGTTTCCGATAAAAGGAATGAGCTTGCGCCACGACAGACGGGTGGCTTTGTCTTGTCCGTGAAGAAAAGCAATGTCATCATCACCCAAGGCAATGGTACCATCGGCCACATCAAGCAACAGTCTTGACAGGCTTCCTCGCTGGTGGAATATGCGAAGTTGTTCCAACACGTTGCTGTTAAACTCAATACCATTGTCAAGAAGAAACTTCCGTATTATGCGCTCACCGCTAGCCTCCTGAATGCGGTCCATCTTGCGCAGGCAGGCTTGTATCTTGCTCTTGGCTTTTGCCGTAACAACAGAGTTGAGCCATTCGTGGCGCACCTGCTGGGTACGTGCAGTGAGTATTTCCACCTGGTCGCCCGATTCAAGTGTACACGTGGCGGGAACAAGCCTGTGGTTCACCTTGGCACCAATGCAGTGAGTACCAAGAAACGAATGAATGGAAAAAGCGAAGTCAAGGGCGGTGGCTCCCGACGGGAGTGTCTTTATTTCGCCCTTGGGAGTAAACACTATTATCTCTGACGCAAAGAGATTAAGCTTTATTGTGTCAAGCAGGTCTATGGTATCGGGTTGAGGGTCGTCAAGGATTTCCTTGATGGTGTGTATCCACCCGTCCATCTTGTCATCAGAGGGGGACTCTTTACTGTTTTCCAGATTTTTGTATTTCCAATGGGCGGCCAATCCCTGCTCGGCGATTTCCTGCATACGCTCGGAGCGTATCTGCGCCTCTATCCAATTGCCGTTGTTGTCCATCAACGTGAGATGAAGAGCCTGATAGCCGTTTGCCTTGGGGTGGTTGACCCAGTCGCGCGTACGGTCGGGATGGACCTTATATATGCGGGTCAGCGCCACATAGATATTGAAACATGTGTTGACCTCGTCTTCCCCCGGCTTCGGTTTAAACACTATGCGTGTGGCAAGAATGTCAAAAATCTCCTCAAACGTGACATGCTTGTTCTGCATCTTCTTCCAGATGGAATAAGGGGTCTTGATGCGGGCCGTTATATCATAGTCCAGATTAAGATTATCAAGAGCCTGACGAATGGGCTTTATAAACTCACGAAACACCGTGTCACGTTCCGCCTTCGTGGCGGCAAGCTTATCCTTGAGAGCATTATACTCCTCTGGGTGCTCATATCTGAAACTCAAATCCTCAAGCTCGTTCTTTATCTTGTTGAGACCAAGACGGTCAGCGATAGGTGCATATATATATAGTGTTTCTCCCGCAATCTTGTATTGCTTGCTTGGCAGCATTGACGAGAGAGTCCGCATGTTATGAAGACGGTCCGAAATCTTTATGAGAATCACACGTATGTCCTCACTCATGGTGAGCAACAGCTTCTTGAATGTTTCGGCCTGCAACGATGCCTTGTCACCAAAGATTCCGCCTGATATCTTCGTAAGTCCCTCAACAATGTTGGCAATCTTCTCTCCAAAGAGGTTCTTGATGTCTTCAAAGGTATATTCGGTGTCCTCCACAACATCATGCAGCAAGGCAGCACATATCGATGTCGACCCAAGACCTATCTCACCACATGCAATCTGTGCCACTGCAATGGGGTGAAGAATATATGGCTCGCCAGAACGCCGCCGCACACCTTTGTGTGCCTGCTTGGCAAAGTTGAAAGCACGGGTGATGATGTCAACTTTCTTGCGGTGGTTCGAAGCGAGATAGGTGTCGAGCAAATGACGAAATGCGTCATATATCTGTTTTTCCTCAAGAGCTTCGGTGTTCTTGTCGTCTGACATATAGGTTGGTGTGTTGGCCGGATTTTAGGAATTGTGTACAAAAGTATGGAGAATGGGTCATTTCACCCGAAGTTTACGGCCTGCCCTGATGTTGTCACCTCTAAGATTGTTCAACTTCTTGAGGGCGGCCACTGTGGTGCCGTTACGTGCCGCAATGGCACCGAGGTTGTCACCCTGTCGTATGGTGACCGACTTGCTTCTGCGGTTTCTCTCGCTTTTCCGTGCAGAGCGACCGCTGCGCTTTCCGCTGGTCACGGTGCTTGACGTACGTTTGCCATAAGCAGGTTCTGCTGGCTGCACATTATCTATGTCTGCCACCACACTGTTCTGCACTGTGGTGGAATCGGTGTTCTGAGCCGCAAGATTATCCAAAGCTACCGAACTGCGGTAGATGGAGTCTTCAATACCCACAAACTTCACAGAAACTTCTTCGGGCAGGGCAATGACACAACGCCTGCGCCCTCCGGGAATAAACGAAGTCTTATACTGAGGGTTGAAGCCCCTCACCTCCTCTACGTCAACACCGCAAGCCTTGGCAATCTGCTCCATGGTCATATCATAGTGAACTACGGCGGTATCAACAATCACTGGTTTGGTGGCAGTACGCGCCTTGATATTGTGCTGGCTGTAATTATTCATGATATACGTAGCAGCTATAAAGGCCGGCACATAGCCGCGGGTTTCACGCGGCAGATACGGATAGATAGTCCAATAGTCTCTGACACCGTTGGCGCGAGCAATGGCACGGTTCACGTTGCCAGGCCCACAGTTGTAAGCCGCCAACACAAGGCTCCAGTCACCGTAAGTGTCATAAAGATTGCGCAGATATTTGGCGGCTGCTTCTGTAGACAGGTAGGGGTCATTGCGTTCGTCAACCCAACTGTTTATGTCAAGCCCGTAAATCTTGCCGGTGCTGGGCATGAACTGCCACAACCCGCTTGCCCCGGCGTGACTTCTGGCCTTGGGATTGACGGCCGACTCTATGACTGGCAGATAATTAAGAACCTCAGGAACATCATACTTGCACAGAATATCATCAAAGATGTTGGCATACAGATTGTAACGACCTATCATGCTCGACACCGAACGACGAAGGCGTGTGGCATAGCGGTCTATGTAGCTCTTCACAACATTGTTGTAGACATGAAACTCCTCCGGACCAGGAATGGCCTTAAGCCTCTCTATGAAATACTCGTCAGGGAAGAACGGGTTTTTGTCGTCAAGCTCCACTTCATCATCAAGCGGACTGAGATAATTCTTGTCAATATAGCTGTTTGCTTCGTCTTCTTGCGCCTCGTCCAACAGTCCGTAAGGCATGTCACTTTCATCAATGTCGTAATTATCAATCTGCGCCAGAGCAGGCAATGCTGCCAACATAAGCGCAGACGTCAATAATATATGTCTAATTTTGTTCATCATAATCAACCGTTGTGTTTTGTTGTAACGAGAGGCAATCTCAGAATTTAAGATTGCATTGCACTCCCAACGCTTTGCTTTTGCCATTGCCGATGGCGGTGTGCTGCTCAATGGAAGCCGGTTCAAACGACACACTGAGATCCTTGCTTATATCAAAAGTCGACAGTTGCGCATCAATATACGCATCAACCACTGATATCAGGTAGACCCCGAAAAAGGCGAAAATACTCATGTCGCGATATTTGCGGTAATAGTCACGCTTGTGTCTGAAGATTTTCTTGAACTGTTCTTCGCGACCAGTTATGTCGTATCCCATTGGCAACATGTTCAAATAAGAATTGGTGTTGGGATCATCATCCATAATGTCGACAAATGCCTGTGAATAGTCATCATACATCTGCTGATTCCACAACAGCGCATAGGTACACCCCAAAAAGCCTCCGTAAATGATGGGCAGCTTCCAGTACTTGCGGTTATATATCTGACCGGCCCCGGGGAATACCAACGAGAGCCACAGCGCACGGTTCGGATTAGGAACAAACACTGAGCCATCCTTGCGCAATTTGAGCTTACGCGGCTTCTTCGCAAGACGCGAGTCAAGAAGAGCGGTATCAACCTTTGACTGGGCCAACGAGTCAGCGGTGGCATACAGCGATGCCAGTGTGGTGTCAGTGGTGTCTGACCGCATACAAGCCCCCGTTGCGACACTGGCCTCCGCACACGGTGCAAAGACGACTGCCACCAAGGCCATCAGTATGACAATCAGGTTCTTCACTTGCCAGTCTTACTTAATCAAATTAGTTTCCGCAGCTGGGCAATGACCGCATCCATCTCCTCGGGAGTGGCAAATGCCAACGTTATGTTGCCCTTTCCGTTGTTGTATTTCGCCTTCACCTTAGTGCCGAAAGTCTTGGAAAGCTGTTTCTGTATCGTTTGCAAGTCTTTGGGCAACACAGTGGCACTTTGCGCCTTCTGTGAAGTCTGCTTCACACTGTTACCCTCATTGATGTCTTTAGCCATTTCTTCCACCTTGCGCACGGAGTAGCCATTTTTCTGTATTTCATTAAACAGCTTCACCTGCTGTGCAGGACTCTGAACACTGAGAATGGCTCGCGCATGCCCTTGGTCTATCTGCTTGTTGCGCAGTGCAAGCTGCACGGGGGCGGGCAATTTCAGCAGCCTCAAATAATTGGCAACAGTGGTTCGCTTTTTGCCAACCTTTTCCGCCACAGCCTCCTGGGTGAGGTTCATCACCTGTTGCATGTTGCTGTAGGCCAGTGCTATTTCTATAGCGTTAAGGTCTTCGCGCTGAATGTTCTCCACCAACGCCATCAGAGCCACACTCTCATCATTGGCATTGCGCACATAAGCAGGAATGGTGGCGAGACCGGCAAGCTGACTTGCACGCCAACGACGTTCACCGGCTATTATCTGATAAGTGCCATCGTCCATCTGACGCAATGTGATGGGCTGAACAATGCCTATCTGCTCTATGGAGTCAGCCAGTTCGCGCAGAGATTCCGGGTCTATCTCCCTTCGTGGCTGATTGGGATTGGCCACAATTTTGTCAATGTCTATCTCGTTGATTGACGATGAACCCTGAGGATTTATATCGTCAGTGGATATCAAGGCGTCAAGACCGCGGCCAAGTGCGTTGAACTTCTTCTCGGGGAATTTCTTATGAGGCATATAATATCGCTTGCTTTGTTAAGTTGAGAAATGCGTGTGTGTTTACCAAAAATCCGACACTGATGTCATGCAATGAGGGTCAGGCCGGCCGCTTGTTTTTGTTAAGTATTTCCTTTGCCAAGGCCAGATAGCTTCGAGCTCCCTTGGAGTCGGCGTCATACTGTATGGCGGCAAGTCCGTGAGATGGAGCCTCGCTTAACTTCACATTGCGCTGCACCACGGTCTTGAACACAAGGTCTTCAAAATGTCTCACCACCTCATTGTAAATCTGGTTGGCAAGCTTCAGACGTCCGTCATACATGGTGAGCAGAAATCCCTCTATCTGCAGTTCAGGATTGAGCTTGCGCTTGATGAGCTTGATGGTGTTGAGCAACTGAGCAATTCCCTCCAACGCAAAATACTCGCATTGCACGGGAATTATCACCGAGTCGGCCGCAGTGATGGCATTAACGGTGATGGCTCCCAACGATGGACTGCAGTCTATTATTATGAAGTCATATTCAGCCTTAAGGGGCATAAGCATTTTCTTCATAACCAACTCACGCCCTTTCTCTATGGCAAACAGCTCGCGTTCTGCCCCGGCAAGATTGACGTGACTGGAGATTATGTCAAGATTGGGAACATCGGTGGTATATATGGCTTCGTGGGGGTCGGCACCATTGATAAGGCAGTCATAGACCGTGCAGTCTACGTTGCCCACCTCTATGCCGAGACCAGAAGAGGAATTGGCCTGAGGGTCAGAATCAACAAGGAGTACGGTCTTCTCAAGCGTCGCCAACGAGGCCGCCAGATTGATTGCCGTGGTAGTTTTACCTACTCCGCCCTTTTGATTGGCTATTGCAATGATTTTACCCATAGTCTGATTAGTTTGTTTTCTTACTCGCAAGAATAAGGTTATATTTATGCAAAGGTAATATTTTTTTTGAGAACATAAGCTTGTGTAGCAAGTTTTATATATGTAAAAAGACTTAAAACCATCGTAACATAAACCTCCCTACACCTTTACACACAACCCCTTCCTGACAACTACCCCACCCGAAAACCGGTCTACACGGCTCACAACATCAAAAACCACACCACGGCAAACACGGAAACCGACAAAATACACTATCTTTGCACCGCACACTATTATTCACACACACATGAGACCACTGATATTCATCTCTAACGACGACGGCTACATGTCAAACGGCATCAAGACACTGATTGAGGCACTCAAGCCCCTCGGTGACCTCTTTGTTGTCGCCCCCGACAGCGCAAGGTCTGGAGCAGGATGCTCCATCACAAGCACTATACCCGTTAGCTGCAGACACATCAGTTCTGACAACGGTGTAAACATCTACGCTTGTTCAGGCACTCCTGCCGACTGCACAAAACTGGCACTCAGCCAACTCCTCGTGCGCCAGCCCGACCTCATCGTGGCCGGCATAAACCACGGGGGCAACGCCTCGGTCAACATTCACTATTCGGGCACAGTGGCCGTAACGACAGAAGGCGCCCTGCATGGAATTCCATCTATTGCCTTTTCAAGCCTTAACGCCGACACCAACGCAGATCTTTCACACACCATACCCGTGTGTCAGCATATCGCACGCCTCGCAATGCAGCACGACATGGCTTTCGGAACTTATCTTAACGTCAACTTTCCTCTTACAACACAGATAAAGGGCATCAAACCATGCAGAACGGCATACAGCCGCTGGATAGAGGAGTTCGAACCGTGCTGCTGTCCAAGAGGAGGCAAATACTTTTGGCTGACAGGCGAAAACGTCAACGAAGAACCTGACGACGACAGTACTGACCTCTGGGCACTCGAACACGACTATGTGGCCGTAACACCCATCATGACTGACCCGACAGACCATGCTATGATAGAGTCGATGAAAGAGTGGGACTTGTAGGCCCGCACACAACAATGGCACAGACAACAATAAAAACGAAAAGACAACACCGCTATCCATGAAATATTTTCTCATTGCCGGCGAACCCAGCGGCGACCTCCACGCCTCCAACCTCATGAAGGCTCTCCTGCAAGCCGACCCCGAAGCACAGTTTCGCTTCTATGGTGGCGACAAGATGAAAGCCGTAGGAGGAACCCTGCTCAGGCACTACAGAACCATTGCCTATATGGGCTTCATTCCTGTCATTCTTCACGCCAGAACCATTCTTAACGCCATGAAGGAGTGCCGCCGACAGATTGTGGAATGGCACCCCGACGTGCTTATTCTCGTAGATTATCCGGGCTTTAACCTGAAAATAGCGGAGTATGTCAAGACGCACACCAACATCCCTGTACACTACTATATCCCACCCAAAATATGGGCATGGAAAGAACACCGCATCAAAGACATCAAGCGAAACGTAGACCGGATTTTCTCTATTCTGCCGTTTGAAGTGCCGTTCTACACACAGAAACACAACTACCCGATAAACTATGTAGGCAACCCCTCGTTAGACGAAATCAGCCACTGGCAAGCCGAATACACCGACACCCGCAAAGAGTTTCTGGAGAAGCACAACCTACCCGACCTGCCTGTCATAGCAGTGCTGCCCGGGTCAAGAAGACAGGAGATAAAAGACAACCTGACACGAATGATTGCCGCCGCCCTGCCATACACCCAAAAAGGCTACCAGATTGTGGTGGCAGCAACACTTGACATTGAGGACAACTTCTACCACGAGCATATCGGCAGAATTGCAAACGGGAACGACTCAAATATTCACGTGATACGCAACTGCACATTTGAAATACTGGCTAATTCAGAGGTGGGCATCATAACCTCCGGAACGGCAACTCTGGAAACGGCTCTTTTCCGAGTGCCGCAAATAGTATGCTACTATACCAGCATGGGCAAGCTTATCGCCCTGCTACGCAAGCTGTTCCTCAAGGTGAAATACATCTCACTGGTAAACCTTATCGTTGACCGCCAACTGGTGCCGGAACTTGTCGGCGACCAGATGAACGTAAGCAACATACAGCACCATCTCGCCACCATCATCCGTGGTGGCTCTACACGCAACACTCAACAGAGGGGCTACGAAGAAATGGCAAAACGCCTCGGCAAGATTGGTGCGCCAGAGCGAGCCGCCAATCTGATAGTCGAAAATATCAAGGCAAGAGTACTATAACGAGGGGAAAACGCCCCAACAGCCCAAGTATTCCTTTGGTAACAAACCGGCGACCAACAAGAAGTTATGAATTGGGTAAAATAAATTGGAACACCTACTTACCTACTTAGTTCTGTCTTTAGTTCATTATACAAGTCCACCGGGCCTAAATGCCAGTATTTGGTACTTTCTGTTGACAACCTCTTGTACAGCGTTGAACGATAGATGCGGTCAAGGCACTCTTGTAGGGTAAAACCGTAATCATCGTGCAGGTATTCCACCAGCCAGCAGATTTTTCCTGGCAGAAGCAGATGGAGGTTGTTTTGGTTTATCTGGAACATATTATTTTCCTATTTTAATTGCTTCGATGAAACGTAGGGTTGCCAATGCTTTTTCCGTATGAAAGAGGTACTGGTCAACCAACTTGTAAGTTTTGAGTTCTCGGATAAGTGTCTCAATGCTGATAGCCCCACTTTCGTACAGCCCAAACTGCAAATAAACTCTATCGTTCGCAACAGGACCATATACAACATCATAGTCGTGGGTAAAGCCTTTCTGCGTTCTGTTAGCCATGACAAAATCTGCCCATTCCCTCGTTGGCTCATGAAATATAAGGCATTTAAGCTCCTGCATTTTTGTGTCATCGAACTCATATATGTTGACATAGCCACCATGGGCAATCTTTTCACGCATACGCCTTTCCACCCATTCCTTGGATTGTTGTTCTGAAGTAGTAGTGTAAAATCCTGTGCCATAATCCAGCAAGCGATTTGGTTGGAGTATCATAGGATTCTCCACAACGTCTAAACTTCCGTGATATATCTTCATGCTTCTTTGTTTCTTCTTATTTCTATATACTCGTCTATCTCCTCTATCAACCATTGACGGCCTTGGGTATGAAGAACATCGTAGAACTCGCTTAGATAGTCAACCAAGCCATACTTGGAAAACAAATCAAGCACTTGTTCACCACTCATTCCTTTAGCCGCTCCGTATTCTTCTATGCAGAATGCAACGAAGAGGGCAATGTCTTTTTCAAACTTTGCTTTCTTTGCCATATTCTTATAGCTATTATGTGTTCAAAATTAAACAAAAAATGACAGACTAATGCATATCTATACAGAAAAAACCATTGCTTCTATATAACAAAGTTCAAATATCATCTGTTTATCCACAATTTGCCAGTTCCG
>USTH01000041.1 GCA_900557555.1 uncultured Prevotellaceae bacterium
TTCTATATAGACTTGCAAAGATTTATGCTTATCCCCACTAAATTTCCACTGACCCCCTTTAACCTTTTGTATTACAATCGGTTAAAGATGGCGGCGCAATTGTTTTTGCCCGTTTTCTCTCACTGCCTTACCGCAAGGCTGTGGCGAAGGGAAAGTTTATCTTAGTTGAACCCGAACTCATCTTCAGATCATTGCAAACCGATATTCTGCGTTTAGGTCTCACCGTCAGACTATCTTAGGTAGGTATTCATTTTTTATATCAAGTAGGTTTTGTTCTTGTCATAATAGTTTTCTTTTGAGCACCTACTTATATAAAAGTTTTTCTATCTTTTTCGTTCGGGTCGGAGCCGTATTATTTCAACGGGTGCTTTCTTGTATCAGAGCCTGCCTGCACAAAGTATTTAGCGCCGTCAGCCGACTTGGTGAGGGTGCAATACTGTACGAAGCGTTTGTCGCCCTCCTTGGTGATAATGGCGATAGGCAGAGCATAGGCAGTGATGCGATACGGCCACTTCGATTCCTTGAATGTCTGCCAGTCGCTCTTGGTGAACACCGCTTTCTCAAAGTTGTCACCAGCAAACTTCTTGGCTGCTGCGATGCCCTCGGTGCGAGTCTTGGCATCCACTGCCACACCCTTGGGTTCAGAAACAGCCTCAATGAAACCTTGCTGATAAGCCTCAACAAGTTCTCCGATGCGCGGAGTCTCTAATTTCAACTTCAACAACTGCAGTTTCTGTGCATCAGGTGCATTGGAGTGCTTAGGCAGGAAGTCGCTCACAATCACGTCGAGCACGTAATGGTTGAAAAGATGTGAGAACGCATTGCCTTTTGGGTCGGTAATGCCCTTTGCACACTCGTCGGCAAGCTTCAAAAGATTCTCCACCGGTGTAATGCGTGTAGCGAAGCCATATGCCATCCCATCACGGTTTCAGCGCATATTTACCAAGTCGGCATACATGATGCTGTTGTCGTTGATGATGCCATTAGTCTTGTCTTTCATATCATAGTCGTACTGTATCTTACAAATCGGGTGGAAGAGCCACGTGTAAGCATACATATATTCTTTGAGAGCCGTTTCTGACTTCGGGTCGGCAATAAAACGGCATGTCCAGAAGTTAAGGAAATACTCATCAGCTGGTACTTGTATCTGCGGTTCATCGGCCTTCACGGGAACAAAGTCCGAAATCCTGTTTGTACCATTACGATTATCATTCTTCAACGCGTAGGAGAAATAACTGAAGTAGCGTCCGTAAAGGTCTGCCCTACTGTCTCCCATGCCCCAAAACTTCTTGGCGTTATCAGTATAATAAGGGCCATAAGGGGCTATGTCCGAAATCTGCTCAAAGCATGCGTGAATTTCCCCAATGCTCTTAGTGAAGCCCTCCTCTATCGTTTGACTGTCAGCAAGTGAGTCGGCGGCGAGTGCCTCCTTGCTGGGCTTGTACTTGCGGTTGGGGTCGAACTCTCCCTTCTCAAGTCCGGCGGTCTCCATCGCCTTGTTCTCCGCAGTATTCTCCACTTCGTTCTTGGCGTCCTTTACCTTTTTCTCCACTTTCTCCTTGACAGCTTTCTTCGCATTTTTCACGAGTCCACCCAATTGGGCGTTAACTGTTACGCTACATCCCAACAGGAAGGCAACGGCTACAAGAGTTTTAATCCTTTTCATGTTTTCTTTGATTTTAAATTAATATAGTGTTACGTCTATTGGCTCGCCACGTGCAATCTGGCTCGCCCTTTCATAGTTTTGTTCGATTTCTCCCACAATTTCGCTGTTCAAAGGTACAAAAAAAATTAACTTTCACCCCAAATATTTAGGAATTTTCGGCTAAAATGAAGTGAAAATATTTCGTCTCAAGCTTTTTTCTCAAAAAAAGATCTTTGCCACCATCAAGAAATGTTGTCAAACAAGAAAAACAGAGGATTACGGCATCAAACAGACTTGTTACACTTCCAACGCTTGCACATATCAATCATTTTCTTGAAAAGGGGCACTTGGTACAACACATGGCTATTGCCAACAATTATAGTCTGTTCGCGTGCGCGTGTGAGGGCAACATTGAGCCTTCGGTCTACAGGATAATCTCTGTCATAAAGTCCGTCGGCCTCATTGTAGACAGACGACGTAAGAAATTTCAGTTGAGAGAGGTGCCTCACCGTTAGGGAGTAAATAATAATGTTGCGTTGAGACCCTTGATAGCGCTCAACAGTATCGATTGTCATGTTCAGGAAATCATTCAGACCACTTTTTTGCAGACAAGTCCTTATCATTGAAATCTGATTGCGATATGGCACAATCACACCTATATCTGCTGGCGTAATACTGCGGTTGTTTGCCAAATAGAGTTCTGACAATGCCTTTACACAATCGGCAACCATCAGGGCCTCTGCCCTATTGATCTTGTCGTTGATACCGTCAGGCTCGGGTTGGCAGTCCAGAAACACCACCCTGTTGCGTGCCAGACATCGGGCAAGGTTATGTAGCAGGAGTCCTGCTTCCGGCATCACCGGATACAATTCCTCTATGCTGCGCTTTTGGTGATTCAAAGGGACGCATTCAAGTGTTTTGCCATAAAACGTTTTGTTGACAAACGTGAACAGATCTGGGTGCATCCGCCCCTGTGTTTTTATCTGACAGTAAAGGTCGCTCCGCCCTTGAGACATAAAACGATGAAGCATACGGCTGAATAACGACTCCGCGCAATTATGTATTCCGAGCAGGAGGAGACACTCGTCTGTTATGGCGGCATCAGAGCTGTTTTGCATAACCACGGCTGGCAACTGCTTCTGGTCGCCTACGAGAACGTAGCGTCTTATTCGCCCCTGAGTATATATGGGCAAGATGTAGGGCTCCAGAATTTGGGACGCTTCGTCTACAAACGCCACCTCAAAATCGTAGTTGCTTAGCAAAGCCCTCTGCTGCGACATGGTGCTAACCGTTGCAACCACCACACGAACACGGTCAAGAAGGCTGCGCACGTCCCGAGCCTTGTTGCACCCGTGTGTCACCCTGCTGTCTATCATGCGGCTGCGGTATTCCGGCGACGCACTGACCTGATGCCCCAGACGCAAATAGTCGTTGAGCAGTTCCGGACTGTCACTGACAATATCTTCAAGCATGCCACAAAGTTCGTCAACGGCTCTGTTGGTATAGGCAAGTAGCATTAAGCGAGTGCATGACGAAGCCATGAGCTCCTCCTCTATCATATAACGCAAAGCACAGGATGTCTTGCCAGAGCCAGGAGGGCCAATTACGAGAAACCATTCTTGCGAAGCCCTTTCTTGTGCCACCAAATCATCGAAAACACCATAGTTTCCGTGCAGCAAACCGACAGTTCTTCTTTGTGGCATGGTTGTCAGCAGAAAACTGTTTTGCCTGCCTGCTGGCATTCCCAGAAAAGAAAACAAGCTGCGGCACAACACTGTGTTGCCAGAATCAACATGGTCGTGCTCAATGGCGAAACGCCTGTCCGGACTTTTTTGCAACAGAGAGATTTTGTGCTGTGGATTAGCAAGTGTAACCTCTGCTTCAAGTGGCGTAAGTCTCGTCAGTTTGCCCCTAAAAGTGTACTGATGCGAGACGTTGGCATCATTGCCTTTATAGGAATAAAACTGCACTGCATCACCGGGTCTGAAGTTTGACTGTCCGCTACAAATGTCTTCTGGCAGAGCAAACACGACAACCTCAACACGATTGCCAGAAGTTATTACGTCCCGAACGGTTAGTCCTGCAAACATCTCGCCATTTGAACTTCTTACCAAGGCCGGGCTGTTCCACAAATCCGCATATCCGTGGACTCCACTTACAGGATTGCCCATCTTGGCATACCAGTTCTCCTTCATTAGAAATGTACAAAACCTAATGACATAATTATACGTAGCGCTCCCCTTGTCGCAATTGGCAAACCTTTCCAGCACAACATTGAGACGCGGTTTGACATAAACAGACCACAGTTTGTCGCTGATGTTGTTTATGCGAAGGTCTTCCGCTTCTACGGCTGTCATGATGTCACCAAGTTCGCCGTTAGCAATACGTTCGGTCATACTCACAATTCTGTTGCGCATTTCAATAGCACGATACAACAGTTTCCTGTATGGTTTTTCGCGCATCAGTCCATCTGCATAATGCGAATAGAGCAAATAGGCATGGCAGTCTCTGTCGGCGATGCCCATGGTATGCTCTATAATCATCTGGTAAAGCATCATCTGCACATAGTGCGGTTCACGATGAGTGCATAAAAACTCATCCCGCTTTCCGCTTTTCTGTTCTATAAGTTTGTGTCCATCACCTTGTAGAAAATCCATACGTCCTGCCAGCCCGACCTGCGGACAAACAAATGATGGTTCAAGCAGAGACTCACTGAGATCAAAACCCCTGTCGGTACTAATTTCCTCTTTAAAAAGCCTGCGTATATTATTGAACTGCGCCATGGCTTCATGATGAAACCGCTGGGCATTGTCGGCATCCGCCATAAACAGCGAGAAGTCTATCGGCATTTGCCGAAATACTTTCTGCACGGAAGCTGCATAGGAAGCCGCATCGTCATCACCCGTCTGCGCCTCTGCAAGGAGATCGTCCAGAAACACCCCTGATGCAGCACCCAGCAACAACGACAAGGATATCTCAGACGGAGCAAACATTCTTATAAAATAATTGTATGGCGACGCCCCTTGGATTTCAAACACACCAGCCACTTCAGAAGGCGACATCAGATAGTCTGGTTCTAACACAACACATTCGGGAACATAGGCACCGTCATCCATCACTTTAACCTTTAGCAAATTCAACAACGTGCCTTCATGAACCAGTTCTGCAACATACAACAAGTTGCCATCTGCACCGCCGCAGTCAATGATTACCTGGTCTGTCTCAACGTCAGAATCCACTTGGGCAAGAATGCGACATCCGTCTACGCCAACGACCCTCACTCTGAGCAAGTCGAACTTTCGCCGTGCACGAAGTGGCAACGTCGTAACTTCACAACTGGCAGGCAATAAGCTCTTCAGCTCTTCTGAAACAGGGTTTCTTTGAATAATGCTTACAAACTCTGCCAACAGACGGGCATCCGCTACAAACAAATCTTCGGCAACTTCATCATTCATGCGGTTTGACCTGCGGCGCAGCGACTGCAACCTTGCCGCCATGGATTTTGGCACATGATATCTGTCACAAACTACCCCCAACATGGAGAAGAAATTAGAATAGGTGACACCAGCAGATGCCTCCTCACACACCAGACGCATGATGCTGTATAGCTCTTTGTAGAGCACTCTGTCATAGGGTACAGATAACAACATTGCTATCCTGTCATAGAAATCACTCTTCACTGGTCATGTGTTTTTGGCAAATTTAGCACTTTATCTCATTCCACCCGCCATTTCCAGAAACTTTACTTCTATCCGAACCATAACAAATAGACTATGTTGCAGCCAGAAGTCGCACTTCTAAACAACCCAACGACAACACACGTATAAATGTTATAGGATAAGACAGACCTGTTTTGAACACAAAAAACATAATTATCCTGAAATTATGTTTATATTTGCAGATTGTAATTAAAAACAAAAACAACCACAAATCATGCACAACTATTTAGACAAGACCAAACTGACAATGGTCGCACGTTCAGAGGACGTGACTCTATATAAGCTTGACACCCCCAAACTTCTCAACAAATACTTCATCACCACCTACGAAGGCTCGCGACGCCTACTTACAACTCCAGAAGAAGTGGGCTTCCAAACCTACCTCGACACGATGCCACCCACCGTTGAAGCCCTCAAATACTTCAGAAAAAAAGGACTGCAGGACAGTGTAGACATTCTCACCATTCTGCGGGGTGGTCTGAACTACTCCGTAGAGGAGAGCTGCTTCAGAGCCGGCATTCAAACAGACAACATCAATTTCCTGTCATGTGAAAGAATCATACAAAACAAGGAAATCAAAGGGCTGGACATAAAGTACCAAAAATACAACATCGTCAACAACGGCACTATGATTATTGGCGACATCATTGCCACTGGCGACACCCTTAAACTATGCTTCGACTATATCCTTGACAAATACAAACGGCGCGGCGCCAAACTACGCCGTGTCATTTTCTTTACCATCGGTGGTACAAGAGCCTTTGACCTTATGGAGACCTTCACCGAACAGATTAGACAATACTGGCCAGAGTTCGAGGGTTTCACCTGCGTATTTTACGAGGGCATATTCAGCGTCTACTCTACACGGGGAGTGACAGGCGTAAACGTGCCAGACATAGATTTCTATTGGCACAATTCGGTATTGGCCCCCGAATACCGAAAGACCGTGTTGGACAGCGACAACGCAATCTTCGAAAAGTGTATCATCTATGATGGTGGAGCACGTCGCTATGAAATAGCAGAACACTATGACGAGGTGCTCGAGTATTGGCGCGACATACGAGCTGTGGCCGACAATGTCAACATGAAGGCCTTCACCGATGAAAAATTGGGATACCCCTCACCGGCTTCATACGAAGAATGGCTGGAAATTAACCACTACGAGGAGGACACCACAAACGAAGAACACGTGCTGAAGGCACTGTTCCGCAGCGAAGAGGCATTCCGACACAAAAACCATAAGCGCAACCTGCGACACATAGCAGAAGTGCGATTGCAGGAAATCACCAAAGCATTTGAAAAATACAAGAAATAGAACCATACAACTACAAAACAATGAGCACACAACACAAAGACATCGATTTTCAATCATCCATCGTAAGTCCAGACGCCCGCAAAAGCAATCTTAGCATGTTTATGATTATGATGGGCTTTACTTTCTTTTCCGCCAGCATGTGGGTAGGACAGGAAATGGCCAGAGGACTTAATTTCACAGATTTCATCATAGCCATGATTCTTGGCGGCATCATTCTCGGAGCCTACACCGGTGCTCTGGGATATATCGGAGCAAAAAGCGGCCTGAGTCTCGATCTGCTGGCAGTAAAGACATTCGGAACAAAGGGGAGCTATCTTCCGAGCGCAATGATAAGTTTCACACAGATGGGCTGGTTTGGAGTCGGTCTTGCCATGTTTGCCATACCTATTGCCAAGGTTGCTTTCGGAGACAGTCCGCTGGCCATTTATACAATGGTAGCACTTGCCGGGGTATGTATGACAGCCACGGCCTATTTTGGCATAAAGAGTCTTGCGCTGATAAGTTATGTAGCGGTGCCATGCGTTGCCATTCTCGGCACCATAGCCATGGTTATGGCCATCATGCAAGGTGACAAAGGACTTGTCGAACAGTTTGACCTCGGCAACAAGACAATGGGAATAGTTGCAGGTGCGGGACTTGTGATAGGCAGCTTCATCAGCGGCGGAACAGCCACGCCTAATTTCTCGCGCTTCTCAAAGAACGGAAAGGTCGGATGCCTGATTACCGTTGCAGCATTTTTCATCGGCAACAGCCTCATGTTTCTATTTGGTGCCGTCAGTTCAATTTACGTGGGCGGCAACGACATCTTTGACGTAATGATAAACCTCAATCTGTTCTACTTCGCTATTCTGGTGCTTGGCCTTAACATCTGGACAACCAACGACAACGCCCTCTATTCTACAGGTTTGGGATTGGCCAACATCTTCAAATTAGGGAAACGCCCAATGGTTCTCGTCAGCGGCATAATAGGCACCATTGCGGCTGTATGGCTCTACAACAATTTCTGCGGATATCTCAACATACTCAACTGCACACTCCCACCAGTAGGCATCATTCTTGTTCTGGGCTACTTCATGAATCGCAACAATGCTTCATGGCAACACAACAAGACTGTTGATGCCGGAGCAGTGATAGGTGTCATTACAGGCGCCGTCATTGCAAACATAGTAACATGGGGCATTCCGTCCATCAATGGTATGGTGGTTGCCGCCATTTGCTATCTCATCGGCAGGGGTGCGACAAAACCCTAACATACATGAAAACTTACGACTTTGACAAACACATCAACCGAATCGGCACCGACAGTCTCAAGTGGGACGCTGCCATACAGAGCACGGGCAAAAGCAATGTCCGTCCGCTATGGGTGGCCGACATGGACTTTGAGACTCCCCCATTCATCTACAAAGCCATTAAAAAACGAGTTGACTACAAAGTGCTTGGGTACACAAAGCCTTTCGCACCATACTACGACAGCATAACAAACTGGCTCAAGCATCGCTATGACATCAGTCTTAATGCAAATCAGGTGCATTTCATAGCTGGCATTGTACCCGGACTGCACCACGCAATCTGCGCCCTGACCGAGAAAGGCGACAAAATACTTATTCAAACACCAGTTTATCACCCTTTCCATCATATCATTGAAATCAATGAGCGGACAAAGGTTGAAAGTCCGCTGAACATAGTAGGCGGGCGCTTTGAGATGAACTTTGAAGACCTTGAGAAAAAACTTCCCGGATGCAAAATGATGCTGCTCTGCAACCCCCATAACCCAGGAGGGACTATCTGGAAACCAGAAGAACTTGCAAGACTTGCCGTTATGTGCAAACAAAACAACGTTCTGATCATAAGCGATGAAATCCACGCTGACATGACACATGCTGACCATAGGCACATACCTTTCTGCAAAATATCTGAAGAAGCGGAAAACAACAGCATAACATTCATGTCACCAAGCAAAACATTCAATATGCCAGGCATAGTGACCTCCTACTGTTTTGCCCACAACAGAACTATCCGCAACAAGTTCTACCGTTTTCTTGACATGGCTGACGTAACCGTAGGCAACGCCTTTGCATACGACTGCCTGCAGGCATGCTACACTCATGAAGGAGAAGAGTGGCTTGACCAGATGTTGGCCTATATAAAAAACAATATCAACACCGTTGAACACTTTCTGGCAGAGAACTGCCCCAAAATAGAACCCATGAAGACCGAGGCTTCATTCCTTGTTTTCCTTGACAACAGAAAAATGCCGTTTAAAAGCGAGAAAGAACTTATAGATTTTTACCTCAACGATGCAGGACTGTTTCTCAACGAAGGCAGCATGTTCGGCCACAACGACACCATGTTTATGAGAATTAACGTTGCACTGCCTCACAAAGAACTGCTCCAAGCACTTGAACAGCTAAAGCAGGCATATAACAATCTGGCGAAAAAGACAACATAACATTTTTGAACAACAAGCACCTCACTTCCAAAATAATATTGTAACTTCGCAAAAGAGGATAAAAACACCCAGAAAATGTTCAGCAAAGAAACTTATATAAACAGACGCAAAGCCCTTAAAGAACTTGTAGGCAACGGACTCGTCATTATTTTAGGCAACAACGACAGTCCTGCCAACTACCCAAACAACTGCTACACCTTTCGTCAGGACAGCAGTTTCCTGTACTTCTTCGGAGCCAAGCGCGACGGATTGGCAGGCGCAATCGACATTGACAACGACAAGGAGTACTTCCTTGGCAACGACATTGACATTGACGATATAGTGTGGTACGGCAGCGTCGAGAGCATACGCGACATGGCCGACATGGTAGGAGTGGCACAGACCGCCCCTTTCAACAAACTGACAGAACTTGTGGCACAAGCCAAGCAGACAGGCCAGAAGATACACTTCCTGCCACCATATCGCCACGACCACATGATACTGCTGGAAGAGTTGCTCGGCATAAAGCCGTCACAGCAGAAAGAAGCCTCATCAATGGAACTGATAAAGGCGGTCGTAACATTACGTTCCACCAAAAGCGATGAGGAAATCAAGGAAATCGAACGAGCATGCTCCATAGGATTCAAGATGCACACCACCGCTATGAAACTGGCACAACCAGGGGTTACCGAACATTTCATTGGCGGCACCATTGACGGCATTGCCAACGCATTGGGCGACAAGGTATCCTTCTCCTCTATCGTGACAATGCACGGAGAAATTCTGCATGGGGCACCCAAGATGAATTATCTGGAAGCAGGCAGACTGTTGCTCGTTGACGCAGGTGCGGAGACTATCAACAACTACTGTTCAGACCACACACGCACTACCCCCGTAAGCGGCAAATTTACTCACCGCCAACGCGACATATACACCATTGTGGAACAAGCTCACGACCTCGCATTGAAAAAGGCAAAGCCAGGCGTGCTGTGGTATGACGTACACATGGACGTATGCCGACTGATAACCAACGGCCTTAAAGACCTCGGACTAATGAAAGGCGACACAGAAGAAGCCGTAGCATCTGGAGCACACGCCTTGTTCCTGCCTCACGGACTTGGCCACATGATGGGCATGGACGTACATGACATGGAAAACCTCGGTCAGACCAATGTGGGATACGATGAAGAGATACAGCCGTCCACCCAGTTCGGCATCGCCAGCCTGCGCATGGGACGCCGGCTGCAAAAGGGCTTTGTCGTTACCGATGAACCTGGCATATATTTCATTCCCGACCTTATCGACAATTGGAAAGCCAACAATATCAACAGCGACTTTCTGAACTTTGATGTCATAGAGAAGTACAAGGATTTCGGTGGCATACGCATCGAAGACGATGTGTTGGTAACCGAAAACGGCGTCCGCTTCTTGGGCAAAGACATCATACCTTACCATGCTGACGATGTTGAGAAATACGTTCAGGAATTCCAGTTCTCATAACCATACCACACCTCAAACGTAACACTTAACTTACTTATTCAGAATAACACACATTAACTAACTACAACCAAAATGAAGATTACGAAGTCATTCGCAACCCTCTTTGCCATAGGTATGATTGCCTTTGCGCCATCTGCCAACGCACAGGAGAAGAAAGAAAAAGAAGAACTCAAATTCACAGTCATCAAGGAAGCTCCCATTACTTCCGTTAAGAACCAAAGCCGCTCAGGCACCTGCTGGTGTTTCTCTTCACTCAGCTATTTCGAATCTGAAATACTGCGCAAGACAGGAAAGACATATGACCTCAGCGAGTCATTTGTCATTCACCACACAATGACAGACCGCGCCGAAGCCAATGTACGCATGCACGGCGATGTGAGCTTCTCCCAAGGCGGCAGCTTCTACGATGTCATCTACTGCGCCAAAAACTACGGTCTGTGCCCAGAGAGCGCAACGGTGCCCGTTGGAAGCCTCTATGGTGACACCCTGTTCAACCATAACGAACTTGACAAAGTAGCCAGCGGCTACATGAAAGGTCTGACAGGCCCTGACGCAAAACTCAAGACCGTAAGTCCTTGCTGGAAAAAGGGAATAGAAGCTATCTATGACACCTATCTCGGAAAACTTCCTACAGAATTCAAGTATGAAGGAAAGAAATACACCCCGAAGACTTTTGCTGAAAGCCTCGGACTCAACTGGGACGACTACGTAAGTCTGACCTCATTTACACACCACCCATTCTATTCTCAATTTGCCATAGAGGTGCAAGACAACTGGCGGTGGGCTTTGAGCTACAATCTGCCACTTGACGAATTTATGGAGGTAATGGACTATGCTGTTAAAAACGGTCATGCCTTTGCATGGGGTGCCGATGTCAGCGAGAGTTACTTCAACCGCGAAGGCAGTTGCGTGGCTTCTGTGCCTGTTAACGCCAAGAAAACCAATCAAAGCAACGAAGGCAGCGACCAAGAAAAATGGATAGGCAAAACAGGAGGCAAAAACCCATCTGTATCAGAAGACGGTGAAATGGTAATTACCCAAGAACTGCGCCAGGAAGCCTACGACAACTGGGAGACTACCGATGACCACGGTATGGTTATATACGGAATTGCAAAAGACCAGAACGGCAAAGAATACTACATGATGAAAAACTCATGGGGATTCTATGGCAAATACAAAGGTTTCGCCTATATCTCAAAGGCCTATGCCGCTTACAAGACAATGAACATTCTTATCAACAAGAATGCAATACCCGAGAAAATCGCCAAAAAACTTGGCCTGAAATAAGCAAGCCACATCAAGGCCTCTTACCCAAGTACGGGTAAAGACAACAAACTTAGACATTAAAGATGAGGCTGTGTCGTAATTAATGTTTACGGCGCAGCCTCTGTTTTTGAGCCTTG
>USTH01000042.1 GCA_900557555.1 uncultured Prevotellaceae bacterium
CATATTGTAGATGCAACCTAAATGGTAGTGGTGTTAAGGCATGATATGTCGGGCTATTTGCGTATGCTCAAGAATTTCTCTATAAGTACGCCCAGTTTGGTACGGTGCTTCTGTTTTTTCTCAGATCCATATCCGTAACCGTAACCATATCCGTAGCCATAACTGTAGCCGTATCCATATCCGTAACCGTATCCATAGCCAGAACTGTCGAGGCTCTTGGCATTGGAATCGTTGACGACAACGTGCATGTTGCGGAACTTGCCTTCCTTGTACAGTTTCTCGAGGTCAGAAAGGAAGCGGCGGTCTTCAACGCCCACACGAATTACATAGAGTAAGATGTCTGCCACACGGTTCACGATGCCAGAGTCGGCAACGTTGATTGTCGGGGTGGTGTCGATGATGATGTATTTGTAGCCATAGTCGTTGCTGAGTCTGTGTATCAGCTCATCGAAGCGTTCACTCATCAGCTGTTCTGCAGGGTTGGGTGGGCGCACACCGGCAGGTATAATGTCAAGTCCTTTTGAAATGCCTTTAACGATTATATCGTCTATGTCGCACTGGTTGGCAAGGTATGTGGTTAATCCGTAGTTGGTGTGATGCAGGCCGAGAACCTGTGAAACGGAGCTCTTGCGTATGTCGGCATCAATAAGCATTGTTTTTGCTCCGCTGACGCTAAGAATATAAGCAAGATTGCGCGAAACGAAGCTCTTGCCCTGTGAGGGAGTTGACGATGTGACGACCACCACACCTTCTTGTAATACCATGTTGAGGTTGTAGCGCAACACACGGAACGCCTCTGAAATGGTCTTGCCGTCATCAGCGTGGGTGAGGAACTTGTTTTCGTTTTTGTCATCGTCCCAACGTGGAATGTCGCCAAGTATAGGAGCAGAGAGTTCGTCTTCGATGTCTTTGCGCCCGTGAACGGTTTTGTCCATTGTGATTAGGAACCAGAAAACTCCAGCGGGAATAAGCAAACCTATTGTAAAGGCGATGAGCAGAATCCTGCTGGTGTGAGGCGATACGGGGTTACCGGATCCGTAAGGATATTCCACAATGCGTATGTTGGCTTCGTTGATGGCCAGCTGCAGTGCTGTTTCTTCACGTTTGTTGAGCAGATAGGTGTAGAGTGCCTCTTTGATTTTCTGCTGGCGTGTTATGTCAAGAGTCTTGATTTCAGATTGCGGTGCAGTTGTCATGGCTGACCGTAGTGCATCATCGGAGTTGCGCGCCTTGTTGACTTGAATTTTGATGGAGTTGACATAGCTGTCGATGCCAGCGCAGATGTTGGCGCGCATGGCTGCCAAGACACGGTCGCGTTCTACTATTGCATTGGCTGTGGGCGAAGAGTTTATGAGCAGGTTGTTTCGTTCAACCATAAGGGCGTTGTATTCGTTAATCTGCTGCTCCATATTGGCGTTACCCAGTGCTCCCAAGACAGGAATGAGTTTGCCCTCAGAGGCAGCGTGGGCATAGATGAAGTCACGTAGCGACGTAACCACAGCTTGTCTTGTTTCAAGTTCCAGAAGGGTCTGGTGTGAAGTGGAACTCTCGGTAAGGTAGTTTGACACGTTAAGGTTGAAGTCAAGCAGATTACTTGACTGCTTGAAGTTTACAAGCTCTTTTTCAACGTCACTGAGTTGCTTGCCGATGAGTTTGATGCGCTCTTCAATGAATTTGGCCGTGTTGTTGGCTACAGTGTTTTTGGCATCAACGATGTCTGTTTTGTAGGCTTCCAGAAGGCAGTTTAGAATTCTGTTGGCTCTTTTGTCGTTCATGTCGTGGCAGACAATGGTGATAAGATTAGCTTCTTTGTTGTTTTCAGAAGCACTGATGCAACCCCTGAAATAGTTGATGGCATTTTCTCGGGAAGTGCGTGTTACACGTATTGTCTTATTATTGAACTCCTTAAGATATTTTGTCTTTTTCAGTAGCAGAATGCCACCAGGTGTCTTGACCGGTTCATCGAATGTCACAGTTTTCTCAAATCCGGTTTTATTGCCCCTAATGCGTGCGTTTTTGATGAGTATTTTGCTGCCTTTAATTTCTGCATCAAAGGTGAACGGCTCTGTTTTCTGTTCAAGGAATTCTGCAACAATCGGGCTGTTCTCAAAAAGGGTGACGGGTGTGAGATTTTGTGATACGGAGTAGGAGATGTTGAGTTTGAGTTGGTCAACAACGATGCCCATAAGTCGCCGCGAGGTGAGAATGAAGATTTCGTCTTTAAGATTGTCGGTGGTTTGTATGCCGCCGATGTCCTGTAAGGAGTTGAATGCTCTTGACTGGTTGTTTTTGGTGTCTCCTTCTTTTATAAGGATGGTTGCGGACTGGTTGTATGCGCGCGGCTGGCGCTTAGTGTAGAGATATGCCAGTCCCAGACAGACAATGGCACTCAGGGCGAACCAATGCCAGTTTTTTCGCAACACGGTAATGCAGAACATTATCGTGCCAAGCATATTGGCGGTCTGGTTTTCCTCTTTTTTTGTGTTGTCGTATTCGCCTGTAGTGGGATTTTCTTTCAGTTGTGACATTTGTGTGGCTTTAGTTGGTTAGAGCAATGATTAGTGAGATTACGGAAGCCACCATACTTACCAAAGTTCCGGTGACAGTGAGGTAGGTGTATGAGGTGCTTCCTTTCACTTTGACGGATTTGTTGCCTTCCACGATTACGAGGTCGTTCTGTTGCATATAGTATGCTGGTGAACTAAAGACAGACTGTGGGTTTGTGAGGTCTATCTTGTAGGTGGTGCGTTTGCCGTTTTCTTCTCTCAATACAAGGATGTTGGTGCGGATGGCGCTGTTGTTAAGGTCGCCTGCGCGTCCCAAGGCTTCAAGAATGGTGAGGCGTTGTCCGGTGTAGCTTTGTGTTCCAGGACTCTGAACATCGCCAAGCACGGTTATTTTGAAACTCATGATTTTTGTTGAAACCTGCACGTCTTTTACGTCTTGTTGAAGTCTTGTCTGAATTTCTGCCGACAGTTGTTCTGGTGTGAGTCCTGCCGCTTTTATTTTGCCTACAATAGGAAAGTCTATCGTGCCGTCTTGGTAAACATAGAAGTAGCACACTCCCGAGGTAGTGATGCTTTGTGATGACGATGTGGGGCTGTTGCCAGAACCTACAAGGATGTTGTTGTTATACTGGTCAAGCAGCGCTTTGTCGCGGGAGGAAATGGTAATGGCCAACTGGTCGTCGCATTGTATCAGCAGTTGGAAGTTCTTGTTGATGGCAACAGACTTGGCATAGAGAGTGTCTGCTCCCTGAAGATAAATCATCTCTTTGTTGTTGACACACGAGGTCATGAACATGGTTGCCATCAAGGAAATAAAAAGGATTGCTTGTTTCATGCAATGAGGTGTTTTTTAACGGATAGAACGTAAGAAGAAAAAGTATGAATGATGCAAAATTAATAATTCTTTTTGATTAATCAGCTTTTTGCATGCGTATATTGATATGTTCGGGCGAAAAAGTCAGATTGCATCGGGATGTGTTGTGTGGGGGCTATGTGTGCTGGATGATGTAGTATGCGTTGGAGTTGCGAAAGTCCTCAATAAAGGCGTTGGCACAATGTTTGCGCGGCGCATGGCGGTTGAAGTGTACATAGCTGCAGATAGGTTTGTCAACCTTTTCTATAGGCACTCCGCAAATGTTGGGATTGCTCAGAATTGTGCTGTGGGTCAACACGCTGATACAGTTTGATTCTTGCAGCATGTTGAGAATGGCATAGGCGTTGTTTACATGTGAGCAGATGTGTACCCCTTTTATTTCCGCCTGCAGATAGTAGCCGATGGTGTCGTGCTCGTTGAGTCCTGTGTCGGGCATGATGATGCGCTGGTGCTTGAGGTCATCAAGGGTGATAAACGGTTTAGATGCCAACGGGTGCGAGCGTCTCATTGCTGCTATGAGGCGGTGTGAAACCAGTGGAACGGACTCAATGAAGTTGTGTGGCTCGGTGGGCATGAACGAAAACATCATGTCTATTTTGTTGGTGCGTAGGTCGTGGAGGAGTTCTGATGCATTCTTGTAATATGCGTTAACCCTTATGTCGGGGTGCTTTTTCATGAAGCCAAGCATTGTTTCTCTGATGCATGGTTCCAGTGTAAAGGCGACTCCGATGTTGAGTTCGCCATGCATAAGTTGCTTGAGGCTGTTTATCCGTTCGCGGCAGGCTACGATGTTCTGAAGGATATTGTTGGCTAATGGCAGCAGTTCTGTTCCACTTTCGGTGAGGGTAACGTTGCGACTTCCTCGTGTGAAGAGCTTCACCGTCAGCTCTTCTTCCAGCAATTTTATCTGTTGTGAGAGGGCACTCTGCGATATGTAGAGTTGCTTTGCTGCCGTTGAAAAGCTTCTTGTTTCAGCAACTGTAACAAAATATTTGAGTTGTCTAAGTTCCATATACTGCCCTTTCTGATGTAAATGTTGTTTCTGTATTGGCAAATTTATGAAAATAGTTGTGAAACTGCAAGAAAAGGTTTGGGAATATTGCCAAAATATGCACGCTATAACTAAAAACGATAGCTATTATAAGTAAAAAGCGACAAACGTTCTGAAAAATGGCCATTCAATGCACTATTTTTGTATTAGAAAGGAAAAAGTTCATTTTCGAACATACATAATATAGAGCGCAGGTGAGTGCCATGAGACAGTTTTTATAATTTGTTTAATTTTTTAAATCTAATGGTTATGGAAGATAGATTTTTCTCTTGTGAAACATGTGGTAATCTTGTGATGATGCTGATTGCCAGCGGTGTGACTCCTGTATGTTGTGGTGAGGAAATGACCGAGCTTGTTGCAAAGTCGGCCGATGAGGGCAAAGAGAAGCATGTGCCCGTAGTGAATCGGATTTCTTCCAGCGAAATGACAGTTGCCGTAGGTGCCACACTTCATCCGATGGTTTCTAATCATCTAATTGAATTTGTGTGCCTGCAGACTACAGAGGGTTTTGCTGTGCGTAATTTGAAGGCCGGTGACGACCCTAAGGCCGTATTCCGCTTTACGGGCAAGCCTATTGCGGTCTACGCCTATTGCAATGTGCATGGTTTGTGGCGACTGAATATAAAGGACTTGTGTGACAACAAGACCGAGTGTAGCCGCATTGCGATGTGGTTTTAAAATCGGCTCCATGTATTAACCCCAAATAGGCTATTAGGCCGTAGAGATAGTTCTTGAAGTATGGCTTGTTGTGTTCTGTTGTCCAAGGGGGATTCTGCATGTTAGTTTTTGGTTCAAGCAATTGCCTGTTGCTATTAGTCAGGCAGGTAGACAGAATCTGACATTCTTGGTGTTTTGGAACGAGAGTAAGCTCTAATGGCCAATTTGGGTTAAACCGATATAACAAGTTTATTGTGTATTGCTCTGAACAGTGATGCAGACTGGCATTAAAGCCGCGATGGTCTCGATGTCAGTGAAGCTGTTTTTGTAGTTAGATGGTTAAGGTCTGTCTTTGTGTTGTGAAACATGGGACGGACTTTTCCTTTTTTTGTACTCCTATTCTTGAGTAACGCTCTGTTTACATACAAAGAATCAGTAATACCAAAAGAAAAGCCCTTGGCTCTCTTGCACAGCAAGAAAAGAGCCAAGGGCTTTTCTTTTGATCGCGGTCAAAGTCAGGCCATGACCGACGTTGTTCGTATTGTTAGTATCAGATAAATGCCACGGTGAGTCCTGCCATAACAATGCTTACCATAGACATGAGTTTGATAAGAATGTTAAGTGAGGGACCAGATGTGTCCTTGAATGGGTCGCCTACGGTGTCACCCACGATAGTGGCCTTGTGGCAGTCTGAACCTTTGCCACCGAAATTACCTTCTTCAACCATCTTTTTAGCGTTGTCCCAGGCGCCACCCGAGTTGCTCATAAAGATAGCGAGAGTGAAACCGCCAGCCAAACCACCTACAAGCAGGCCAAGCACACCTGCAACGCCAAGCAGTAGTCCTACGACAATAGGAATGATAATGGCAAGCAGTGAAGGGAAGATCATCTCGCGCTGAGCCGAGCGTGTGGATATTTCTACACAACGGCCATAGTCGGGTGTTGCCTTGCCTTCAAGGATTCCCTTTATCTCACGGAACTGACGACGCACCTCTTGTACCATGTCTTCGGCGGCACGGCCAACAGCACCCATTGTGATACCACTGAAAAGGAATGCTGCCATGGCTCCGATGAACACACCTACAATTACTTTGGGGTTCATCAGGTTAACCTGGAAATAGTTCATGAATGCCGGAATGTCTTGAATCTGTGTCAGCACTTCGCTCATGTGAGTGTTGCCGGCTTCGGCCATGCGTGATACTGCCTCCTTAATCTCTTCAATGTAGGAAGCCAAAAGGGCGAGAGCTGTAAGTGCGGCGGAACCGATGGCAAAACCCTTACCTGTGGCTGCTGTAGTGTTACCCAGAGCGTCGAGTGCATCGGTACGCTTGCGCACTTCAGGACCAAGCTCGCTCATCTCGGCATTGCCACCAGCATTGTCGGCAATAGGACCATAGGCGTCAGTGGCAAGTGTGATGCCCAGTGTGGAGAGCATACCAACGGCTGCAATGCCTACTCCGTAAAGACCTTTGGAGAGGTTGGCGGCTGTCATTTCAAGGTTGAAACCGTTTGCGCAGAGGTAGCTGAGCATAATAGCCACAGAGATAGTGACTACTGGCACCATAGTTGAAATCATACCAGTGCCCACACCTTTGATGATAACGGTGGCGGCTCCAGTGGTTGAAGCCTCTGAAATCTTTTGCGTGGGCTTATAGGAATGCGAGGTGTAATATTCTGTGGCCTGTCCGATGATTACACCAGCAAGCAGACCTGTGATGACAGAGAACGAGATGCCTATCCAGTTGTCAATCTGGAGCAAGTATAGTATTGCAAAGCTGGCAACGGCTATGAGAGCCGCGCTGATATTGGTGCCAAGACCTAACGAGCGCAATAGTTCTTTCATTGTGGCACCCTCTTTGGTACGCACGAGGAAGATGCCGAACAGAGACAGGAAGATGCCTACAGCGGCTATTATCATAGGTGCGATGACAGACTTAATCTGCATCTCGGGCATTGCTACAAAGGCAGTGGCGCCCAGAGCGGCGGTAGAGAGAATAGAGCCGCAATAGCTTTCGTAGAGGTCGGCTCCCATGCCTGCAACATCGCCCACGTTGTCACCCACGTTGTCAGCAATGGTTGCTGGGTTGCGCGGGTCATCTTCAGGGATGTCGGCTTCTACTTTACCCACGATGTCTGCACCTACGTCAGCAGCTTTGGTATAGATTCCTCCACCAACACGGGCAAACAGCGCCTGGGTAGACGCTCCCATACCAAAGGTAAGCATTGTTGTGGTGATAGTGACAAGGCTGTTTACACCTGCTGCATTAAGAATGATATACCAAAGGGCAATGTCGAGCAGGCCAAGGCCTACAACGGTCAAACCCATTACTGCACCCGAACGGAAAGCTATGCGCAGACCAGCGTCAAGACTGTTGCGTGCGGCATTGGCAGTGCGGGCAGAAGCGTAGGTGGCGGTCTTCATGCCGAAGAAGCCTGCAAGTCCAGAGAACAAACCGCCCGTAAGGAATGCAAACGGCACCCATGGGTTTTGCATGTGGAAGCCATACGCCATAACGGCAAAAATTATTGCAAGTACAATGAATACGATGGTAACGACCTTGTACTGTTGTTTGAGATAGGCCATAGCACCCTTGCGAACGTGTTCGGCAATCTCTCGCATACGAGGTGTTCCCTCGTCTTCCTTCTTCATTTGCAAGAAGAAATAAAGAGCCATTCCCAAAGCAACAATCGATGCTATGGGAACAAGCCAAAATACATTTAATATTTTCTCCATTTGTTTAAAAAAATTATTGTGAGCTACAAATTTAATATTAATTATTGAAAAAATAATGCATAAAACAAATAAAGTCGCACATCAGATTGATTGTGCGACCTTATTTTTGAGCTTTTATTTGGAAAGGGTGCTATTTTTTGAATTTACGTCCGTCTTGAATATAAATGCCCTTCGTGACGGTTTCTGTCATGCGACCGTTGAGGTCGTAGACAGGAGCGTCAGTGTCGGTCACTGTCTGGACATCGGTTTTTATACCATCTAATGCTCCATCGAAGTCAAGTGGTATTGTGGTTGCGGTGATGCCGGAGTCTTCAAGTGTGGCAACGGGTACATAACACTGATTGGCGTTTATGGTACGTCCCAGGTTGAGCGACAGGCTCGGCTTGCCTGATTTAACCATGATGGTGTATACAGACTTCGTTTTACTTAAGCTTGCTTTCAGCAGCGTACCTTTGAGCAGTGGGCTGTCAAGAGGCTTTGATTGTCTGGCCGAGGCTTGCAGAGTATAATTGCCGTTAATCTTGCCACGCAGAACGGCGGGAGTGTGGGCAGGAAGCAAGCCTTCCACTTTTTGTAGGGAGACCTCGGTGTTAGTGGCCTTGGTTACGATAAAGGCCTCAAGGTCTTCGGGAATTTGAACGTCAAAGTCGTAGAATGCTCCAGAAATGCCATGTGCATTAAGAGACACGGTTATTTGGTTGTATGGTTCGAGCAGCCAAGTGGTGTTGTCGTTATAACTGGCCGTCTTTACTGGTGACACGTTGTTTGCCATGGCGGTAGGGCCGTTTGTGGTGTTGCAGAAGCGGAAATTCACTTTGTCGTCAGTGGCGAGTTGCAGCGGCATGGCTTGTGCCTTGTTTGCAATGCCGATTAGTGCATCGGTCTTGTCGCTCAGAGTGCCGACGGCAACGCCCTGTGATTGTGGGCTGTAGCTATCGTGAATCTTTTGAAACCTCCATGTCTGGTTCGGTTTGTCGGTGGCGGTTTTGGAGTAGATGCCATCGTTGTCAACTGTCAGGAATGTAGGACTGTCAGCCGATGGAGTGATGCGATAGAGGGTTTCTTCGGGTTTGAACTCTATGCGGCTAAGGCTGTCAATGGCGCTAAAGAGATCTTCGGCTTGCGTGAAGTCTATGTTTCCGTTGTCGTAAAGGGTAGCAAGGTCTGACCTCTGTGTTTTGTCGGCCAAGCTGCCTACATATCCTTCTGGTAAGGCGAGAATGCGGGGGACCATAGCTTTGTAGGTCTCGAATTTGTCGCGTTTGCAGGCAGCAGACAGAAGACTGTCTGCCCATTCCTGTCGTGGAGTGTAGAGCTGGTTGTCAAGAATTTCAAACATGCAGTTGTCATCACGCCGGCCAAGTGTGAACGGTTTGTCTGATGAAGCTTTGGCAGACAAGATTGTCGTTCCACTGTTGCCCACACATACGGCAAGGCTCAACATGGTGCTGAAACCGATGTTGACGGGTTCACGGCTTAGAAAGGTCTTGGTGTTGGTGAGGTCGAGGTAGAGTCCAGAGCCGAGATTGTAGATATAGAATGTTTTGTACTTCTCATTGCGAATAAAGCTCCAGTTGTTAAGCATGTCGGATGCAGGCATTCTTATCTTGCTGCTTTCGTTGGCGGTTTGGATGGTGGCGTTGCGCAACACGAGACATGGTTCTGTGCCGGTAGTATCTACAGCAAGTGTACCGTGTCCTTTTTTGTTGCGTAGGACGTAACTGCGTCTGATGCCAGTGTTGGCAATCTGTGCCACTGTGCTGAATTGCAGTGGCGAGCCTTCGGCCGCCAATTTACTTAGAGCTTCGGCCAGGCTGTTGTTGTCGTTATTGTTGCCGTTGTCGTAGACTGCAACGAGATTCTGCAGGTCTTCAGAGCGGTAGCAGTTCAGTTCGCCAGCGTTGTCGATGTATGTTTTAACTATGTTCTTCAGGCGTTCGGTATTATACTCACCTCGGAAGTGAATTTCATTAATGACGATATTGCTCCCGTAGCCTGCCCGTATGTCAAGTTTGATGTATTGAGTGGTTACGGCAGGAATTTCTATCATTGGTTTAGGTGAGCTGGGCACCTCAAGTCCCTCTTGGTATAGTTGCCATTCCTTGCCATCGGCAGATGTGTATACATCAAGGGTTTTGACACGGTATGTTTTGTCGCGTCCTTGTGACAGGCTTATGCATTTTATCTGCGTGGCAACGTTAGCCTTGAATTCAAGATAGTGAGTTTTGAGGCGGTTTGAGGTGTAGCGCGAGTGCCAGTAGGTTCCTTCGCTTCCGTCAACGGTATAGCTTGCCAGTCCATTGTCGCCCTCCCCACTTTCTTCCTGGTCACTGTATCCTATTACCGACCATGCCGACTGGGGTAGGTGGTAACGTGCCGAAGAGAGCGTGCTGGCCATCTCGGTGACCTTACCTTTCTTTATGGCTTGTTGGATGCGTGGTGTGAGAGCCTCAAGGTTAATAGTGTCTACACAGGTATGGTCATCAGTTAGGCTGACATATTTTGAGGAGTCATCAGGAGAACTCTTGAAGCCACCTGTCGACAGGTAGAAGCAATTGTCGTAGGCATTGCTGCGGCCGTGGCCATAGTCAAAGCGTGAGCCACGCTTGCCGTTACCATCGGTGTGACCGAAGCCACAGTAGTTGCGATTGTACCATTTGCCTGTTGAAATGGCACGCATGAAGCCGTGGCGGTAGTATGCCCTGCGATAAAGGTCGCCGCCATTGTCGGTGTAGTTCTCGACAAACGAATACCACCCGCTGAAATACTGGTTGCGACCTGCGGCTCTCAGTGTGGAGATGTATTTCCACTCTTTGTCGGATGGCTGTTTCCACCATAGAGTCACAAGAGTGTTGTGTGACACCATCTTGACGGAATCGTTGCCGTTTTGGTCTTCAACGGAGAATTCTATGTCTTCGGGTCGGCAATTAGCAAGAAACTGCACCCATTCGTCTTTGCGCCAGGGGCTGTCGCCTACTGTGACGGTTTGAACTCCAGTGCCTTCGCCTCCAAAGCCTTTCATTATCCAGTCTTCTCCGCAATCCAGTCCGGTAGACCGCAGGTAGCTTGGCAGAAACTTATCTACCTCGGTATCACCGTTATCCCATTGTGAGAAAAGCATTCCATGGCGTTTTGTCTCACCGACGGTAGAAATGCCGCTATAGCCAGCCAGCAGTCCCAGGGTCATCACATAGGAATTGATGCGGTGGAATTGGCTTGGAAACAAGACTTCGGCATACATCCAGTCGTATGCCTCGCCAGTGGGTGCTTCGGGGTCGGTAGTTCCCCAAGTGTATAAATGTGTAGATGGTGCCATGAAGATGTTGGGAGTGGCAATGCGCAGTGTAGACTCGTGTTGGAACTCAAAACGCGAAATGGTGGCTATGGTCGTTGACGGCTTTTTGGCCGTCAGTTCTATGCGGTAGAAGCAGTCGCGTGGGAAGTATGTGTCGGGAATGGCCTCTTCTTTACATTCTGTGCCAAACTGGTAGGTGCCGGAGAGTGACTTTGTGCAGAGGGTATCACCAGTGTCGGGGTCGATTACCTTGATGTCAATGTTTGCTGTCTTGCCGTATTTGGTGGTAAAGAACAGGTCTGCTCTTGCCCTACCTTTCGGTATTTGTGCATAGTAGCATGTTATCACCTTTTCGTTTGACGGTGGAGTAAATCCGTTTGTGCCAGTTTTGTTGCCTACAGCATAGTAATCTCCGTTTAATCGTTGAAAGTAACGGCAGCACCATAAGGTGTCTTTCATGCTGTGATATGTCTGGGCCTTTGTTTCCGCGAAGGGCAGACATAGCAGTATCAGTGCTTGTAGTAGAGTTTTTTTCATATTTTCATAAAAGAAGAAAGGCTTCTCTTCTCTGAAAAACGGAAAAGAGAAGCCTGTAGAGTTAATATGCTAAATTGTCAGCAGAGTGAATTATTATAATTTCACTTTCTTGCCGTCGATGATGTAGATCTGACCCTTCCGGAGAGAAGAAG
>USTH01000043.1 GCA_900557555.1 uncultured Prevotellaceae bacterium
GGCTTGTAGGGGTCGCGGGCAAGTTTCTGGTAGTTCTTGCTGCGGTCGGCGCCGATGAGCATGTGTGGGTCATAGCTTGGCGATGAGACCAGACACAGCACTTCGCCTGTTGAGGGCTCAATGGCAACGATTGTCCCTATTTTGCCTTGAAGCAGATGTTCCCCGAGTTTCTGTAGCTCATTGTCAAGCGAGAGGTAGAGGCTTCTTCCCGGGACGGCGGCCTTGTCAAACTTGCCGTTCTGGTAGGAACCTTTTATGCGTCCTCTGACGTCACGCAGCAGAATTTGCACGCCCTTTTCGCCTCGGAGTTCTTCTTCATAGCTGCTTTCGATGCCCAACTTGCCTATATAGTCGCCTTGACGGTAGTAGGCGTCAGAGTCGATGTCGGACTGGTTCACTTCGCCTACGTCACCGATGACGTGAGCGCCGGTGTTGGTAGAATATCGTCTGACGGTGCGCTGTTCGGCGTAGAAACCGTTGAACTTATACAGTTTCTCCTGAAACACCGCATATTGTTTTGCTGGAATCTGGCCTATGAACAGTTGTGGCGTGTAGCGGGAGTAACTTGGGTTTTTGTCGGGGTTCTTTATATCGGCCATGCGGTTGATATAGTCTTGCTTGGTGATGCCTATGGTGCGGCAGAAATCGAGGGTGTCGATGCCCTGCTGTTCTTCCATTATAACCATAATGCTGTAGGCCGACTCGTTGTAGACCATCAAAGTGGAGTCGCGGTCATATATCAGGCCGCGTGCGGGATATTGTGTCTTTCTGTAGAACGCATTTGATTCGGCGCTTGCTTTATAGTCATCGCTGAATATCTGCAGGCTCATGAGACGCACAATATATATCATGACAATGACCATGGCCATTATCGCAATAGTATATTTCCGTTTTTCAAGTTTAAAGTTTCTCACGGTCGGCAGTGTTGGTATAGGCTGTTGGGTCTTTCTGCTTATTTCTTGGAGTTGCTTCGTATTCCTTCAATAAACCATACTATAAGGAACGAAAGCACGGAGCTTCCTACAATGTTGATTGCTGTGTCGACAAAGTCGAAGAAGTTGAATGTCATCAGAAGATAGAACACAAGGGTCTGTATGAAAACTGCCACAGCAGCATAGCGAAGAAAGGAAAACGTTCCGAGGGTCTTGATTGACGGTACTTCCATTTCGTCGCCATCGTTGTCGTTTTGTCCTCCAAGAATTTTCAACAGCGGACTTTGAAGGAGAGCCATGAATGCCAGTGTTGCCGCCATTATGCCTGGTGTGTTGGCAAAGGCGTCCTGTATGGTTCCGATGCAAAATCCCCACATCAATTTGGACCACTTGGGCATTTTGAGGGGAAAGGTCAGCAGAATATAGACGCAAATCAGTGGTGTGGCATATCCGAAGATGTGTACGTGGTTGAATATCAGCACTTGGAGTGCAATTATGATGAGCGCAAAAAATATCTTTGCCAACTGTGTCTGGATCATGATGTTTGTTTCTGTTGCTTGGTTGTGGAGGGGTCAGTCTGTTTTGCCTTCGTTGTTGAGGCGGTTATGTAGTCCCTCTATTTCCGCTTTGTGATGGTTTTCAAACACGCAGACATCGCGCAGATTGCCGAAGTCTGTGCCGAGGTTCACTCTGAGTTCTTGCGACAAGCCGTTGGGTGAGTCTGCCACTTTGCGCACTTTTCCAACAAACAGTCCTGGCGGAAAGATTGTGGAGTAGCCGCTGGTCTCGATGACATCTCCTACGTGCGCCTTGGCGTATTGGGGAACGTCAACAAGGTTGGCATAGTATATGGAACCGCCTTTCCACTGCATGGATCCATAGTAGCCTGTGCGTCTGATGCGGCAACTTATGCTTGACTTGATGTTTATCACCGGCAGAACCAGTGAATAATGTTTGTTTGTCAGGTAAACGACACCTACCACTCCTCCTCCTCCGACTACTCCCATTTCGGGTTTGATGCCGTCGGCCGCTCCTTTGTCTATGACTATATAGTTGTTGTTCTTAATGATAGATGCAGAAACGACTTTTGCCGTGTATAGCTTGTAGCCACGGAGTGTGTTGAGAAGCTGCTTGTCGTTGATTGTCGTATCTTTGGTGTCATCCTTGAGTTGCTGCCTGAGTCTGTCTACCTGCAGTTGCAGAATGGCGTTTTGGCTTGTGAGGTGTCGGTTTGCCTGGTCAAGGTGAACGAACGACTCGATTTCTGTGTAGAGCCCGTTGACTTTGGCAACGAGGTGGTTGGCCTGTGTGAACCACACGCTTCCTTGATAGTGGTTAAACCTGAAAAGCATGACGAAGCATAGCGATTCCAGAGCGATGAATAATATCCAATGATTGTATTTTTTCAGGAATTCTATCAGGTTGTTCATCTTGTGGTTGAAGAGCAAAATGGTTTTTATGTGTGAAAGCGGGTGTGTGTGGTCATTATGTGGCTACTCCTTAGAACAATCATAGAATGAATAGTGGATTGCCTCTCACGCCTTTCATCTGGCACGATGTGGTAAGATGCCATATCGTGTGCAAAGGTCTTGTGGGACTTCCAGTATTCATTCTACACTGTTTTCTTCGGTAGGGGCCGAAGATTTATGTGTTGTGTGGCTTATCGCATGAGGAAAGAGAACTGCTCAACGTTTTTGAGTGCGATGCCTGTACCTCTTGCCACGCAATGCAGTGGGTCTTCAGCAACGTGGAACTTGATGTTGATGCGGTCTGTGAGTCGCTTGCCAAGTCCGCGCAGCAGTGCGCCGCCTCCAGTGAGATATATGCCGTTTTTTACGATGTCGGCATAAAGTTCAGGTGGGGTGTTTTCAAGGGCGTTAAGCACGGCGGTCTCTATTCTTGCCACCGACTTGTCAAGGCAGTGGGCTATCTCCTGATAGCATACACGCACTTCCATTGGCAGTGCTGTAATTTTGTTAGGCCCGTGTACGATATATTCTTCCGGAGTCTCCTCCTTGGGAAGATCTGTCAGGGCTGCGCCTACATGTATTTTGATGCGCTCGGCCATGCGTTCGGACACCTTGACGTTATGCTGGCGACTCATGTATTCCTGTATGTTGGCGGTAAATTCATCGCCTGCCATGCGTATGGAGTTGTTTGCCACGATGCCGCCAAGCGATATGACAGCTATTTCTGTTGTTCCACCACCTATGTCAACCACCATGTTGCCTTCGGGAGCCTCTACGTCAATTCCCACGCCCAGAGCGGCCGCCATCGGTTCGAAAAGGAGGTAGATGTCGCGTCCGCCTGCGTGTTCAGCAGAGTCTCTGACTGCACGCAGTTCCACTTCGGTAGCTCCCGAGGGTACACCGATGACCATGCGCAGTGAGGGGGAGAAGAGCCGTGCTCCGCTTCTTACCATTTTGATAAGTCCGCGCATCATCTGTTCGCAGGCATCAAAGTCGGCTATCACGCCGTCGCGCAGCGGGCGTATCACCCTTATCTTGTCGTTGTGTTTTTCATACATTAGTTTGGCTCTTCCGCCTACGGCCATCATCTTCTTGCTTTCGCGGTCAATGGCAACCACTGATGGCTCATCGACAACAATCTTGCCGTCGTTAAGGATAATGGTGTTGGCGGTGCCGAGATCCATTGCCAATGACTGAGTAAATGAAAAGAATCCCATGTTGTTTTGTGTCTAGTTTGTATGAGTGTTAGGGTATGTTGGAATGGTATTGCGCTGTGACGCTTATTTGGTGGCGAAGTATGCGTGGATTGCGGTGTCGTAGTGGCTGCTGACAGCAAAGGCGCGCTCTGCAAATTCCTTGCGCTGGGCGAGTGTTGTTGCTGCTCCGCAGGTAAGGATGTCGTTGAGCTTTTGGTATTCGGCCTTGCTTGGCACAATCACCACATCGTTGAAGTTCTTTGCGGCTGCACGTATGAGTGAGATGCCGCCTATGTCAATTTTTTCTATGATGTCAGCCTCGGATGCACCGCTTGCCACGGTCTCTTCAAAAGGATACAGGTCTACAATGACGAGGTCTATTTCTGGAATGTCGTATTGCTTCATCTGCTGCTGGTCGCTTTCGAGATTGCGGCGACCGAGAATGCCGCCAAAGATTTTGGGATGGAGAGTTTTTACGCGTCCCCCGAGAATTGAGGGATAAGTGGTTACGTCCTCCACCTTGGTGCAGGGATACCCAAGGCTTTCTATGAATGTCTGTGTACCTCCGGTGGACAGAAACTTGACTCCTGCCGCATTTAGTTTGGCCAGGATTTCCTCAAGGCCGTCTTTGTGGTAGACCGAAATCAGGGCGGTCTTTATTTGTTTTGTGTCTGACATGCTTAAAATGTATTTTATGTGTAGGTTACAAAGTTACGGCTTTTTCATCAGTTATCGTGCTGACATTAAGCATAATTGTGCTCTGTTGGGGTAAAAATTGCGTGACGGAAGCGTATTTTTTTACGTACGTGCAGAATAGTTGTATTGTGAATGGCAAATGGCGGCATGTGGCACCGTGCGGTCAGATGCCTTTTTCTATACCGTAGCCGAAGAGTGCAAAGTCTCCGAGGGCAGGGTCGTCGGGAAATATCTTCTTGAAAAAATCGGTAATCTGGCGTGCTGTGGTGATGTCGGCGGAGCGTCTGTTGGTGAGTCCTAACTTGAGGGCGACATGATATACGTGAGTGTCGAGCGGAATGATAAGCATGTCGGGCGACAATTTCTTCCAGATGCCGATGTCTACAATGTTGTCGCGTCGCACCATCCATCTAAGGAAAAACCACAGTCTTTTGCACGGTGAGTTTTTGCTTGCGTCGGCTATGCCGGCAATGTTTCTGAAGATTGTGCTGAGCGCCAAGGCGGGATTGCCTGCATTTGTGTCAAGATTGGCCGCAACGCAGTCTTCAAGGTCCTCGTATCTGCTATAGACGTTATAAAGTCTTTCCATCAGGCAGTGGAAGTCACCGTAGCGCACGGTGCGGTAGAAGCAGTCTGGGCTGTTGCGATACTGCTCCCATTTGCGTTCTTTCAGATAGTTGTATGGTTTGTCTTTGAAAATGTTGGTGTGGAGATGCTGGGCGGTGCGTATTATCTGTTTGCGATTGCCCCAGCTTATCCATGCTGTGACAAACGCTGATATTTCAATATCTTTTTTGTCTGTGTAGCGGTGCGGGAACTGTATGGGGTCGCTGGAGATGAAATCCTTCGTGTTGTAGTGATGTGCCAGGTCTTTGAGGTGCTGGGCTGTAATGCAATCGGAAGGCATGGTTCAGAGTTTGCTCATGAATTTGTCGGTGTTGACGATAAACCTGATGTGTTCCCCCTCGCCGATGGTGCCGTTGTCATCTTGCGCCGTAACGCTGAATGTCAGTTTTCGCCCCTCAATGGCAGTCAGTGTTGCGGTAGCCTTTACATTGTGTCCTATTGCGGTGGGGTGCAGGTGAGTGGTGCTTATCATTGAGCCAACGGTTGTAAAGCCTTCGTCAAGGTGTGGTTTTACCGCAAGCATGGCGGCGTTTTCCATGAGTGCCACCATTTGTGGTGTTGCCAACACTTCAAGATTGCCGCTGCCCAAGGCAATGGCTGTGTGTTGTTTCTCTACTGTCAGTTCTGATGTGTGTGTAAGTCCTGTCTCCATAGTTGTTTGTCGTGAATTTGTGGGGCATTCTTTCAAGGTGGGGATGTGTGGCTGGTATCTGGTTGTGCCATGCCGATGGCCGTTGTGTTGTGAACGCCTGTTTGTTGTGGCAAAATTAATTTTTTCCTTTTACAAGCGGTCAATATTTGTATATAAATTTTTGGTGATTAGACACTTTTGGACTATATTTGCAAATTGATTTACAAACCTTATAATATAATGCTAATGATGAAGAATAGAATTCTGAGTTTTACTATCTTGTCGGCACTGTTGTTGATGACAAAGCCGTTTTGTGCTTATGCCCAAAATCCAAAGCCTTTTGTCATTCCCGAGGTGCAAGAATGGAAGGGTGCGGAAGGAATGATGTCCCTGGGAAGCTCTGCCGCAATTGTGGCAAGCAATGGTGCGGAAAACGTGGCCAAGGCTTTTGCTCAAGACCTTGATGTGCTGTGTGGCATAAATGTTGCAACAGCGACAAAAGCCAAACCGCAGTCAGGCGACATAGTCCTCAAACTTGTGGTTGACAAGAAGAAAAAGCAAAACGCAGAGGCCTACACCATTTCTATAACTGACAAGGTGGAGGTTGCGGCAACATCGGCAACAGGTCTTTATTGGGGAACGCGCACACTGCTTCAGATGCTTGATGGCAAGAAAAAGGCCGAACTTCCGAAGGGTGTCATAAAAGACTGCCCAGACTTCTCTGTTCGCGGTTTCATGATTGATTGCGGCCGTAAGTTTATCCCAATGTCATATCTACGCCAGTTGGTCAGAATAATGAGCTACTACAAGATGAACTGTCTGCAGGTGCATCTTAACGACAACGGTTTCCCAAAATATTACGAGAACGATTGGAACAAGACCTATGCAGCTTTCCGCTTGGAGTGTGATACCTACCCCGGACTGACTGCCCGCGATGGCAGCTATACAAAGAGCGAATTTCGTGACTTGCAGAAGCTTGGCATGGAAATGGGCGTGGAGATAATACCCGAGATTGATGCTCCGGCTCATTGTTTGGCTTTTACACATTATGACCCCGAATTGGGCAGTGCCAAATACGGGGTTGACCACCTTGATATTACCAATCCTAAGAGCCGTGAGTTTGTCGATGCGTTGTGGAAAGAGTATTTGGAGGGTGACAACCCTGTGTTCATTGGTCCGCGCGTGCATATCGGCACTGACGAATACTCCAACCGCGACAAGGAGGTGGTGGAGCTTTTCCGTGCTTTCACCGACCACCTCATCAAGTATGTGGAGTCTTATGGCAAGCAGGCATGTCTGTGGGGGTCGCTTACCCATGCAAGAGGCACCACTCCGGTGCAGGTTGACAATGTTGTAATGTCGCTTTGGTCAAACGACTATGCTGCTCCCGACTCAATGCTTCAGCTGGGCTACAAGGCCATTAGCATCCCCGATGGCCTGACCTACATAGTGCCTCATGCTGGATACTATTATGACTATCTTAACACCCAATATCTCTATGAGCACTGGACACCTAACATTGTGGGTGGCGGAAAGTTTACGTTCCCCTATGATGGGAAGCAGATTCTCGGAGGAATGTTTGCGGTGTGGAACGATGTTTGCGGCAACGGTGTTTCTGTTAAGGACATTCATCACCGTGTCTATCCTGCCATGCAGACCCTGAGTGCCAAGTTCTGGACAGGCAAGAATGTAACGTTGCCGTTCAGCGAGTTCAACGAAAAGCGCATGACTCTTCATGAGGCTCCTGGTGTCAATGAGCTTGGCCGCCTTACTGGTCCTGCCGGTGGTGCTTATGATAAGACCTTTACACTGCTCAGCCCCAACCAGACGTTCTCGCCTGATGGCAATCTGGAGGCTGGCTACGACTACTCGGCAGAGTTTGAGCTTGAGGCCGTTAAGGAGGCAAAGGGTACAGTGTTGCTCGAGTCCACCAATGCGAAGCTATATCTCTCTGACCCAATCAACGGACGGTTGGCCTATGAGCGCGACGGTTACCTCTATACATTTGACTACGCTCCCTATAACGGCGAGAAGGCCAACATCTGCATTGAGGGCAACAACAAGGCCACTTACCTCTATGTCAACGGCAAGTTGGCAGAGGCAAAGACCGGACGAACCTTCTGGACTGACGGCAAGGGCAAGACCATGACTCTCGAGACCCTTGTGCTTCCGCTGCAGGCAACTGGAGACTTCAAGTCGAAGGTTAAGAACTTCAACCTGCGCAACTCATTTAGGTATACAAAATAAAAAACGACATAATAATGACAAACCGGTCATCTTGCGAATTACTCTGGCCTTCTATGAAGGTGCAGGTTCTGAGATGGCCGGTTTGTTTTTTAAAGGGTTCTTTATGACCCGCCCTGTTGAAATGATGATGGAAAACAAACAGCATGCAATATGCCCTGAATGTGGTGAGGAAAATGATGCGCGCCTGCGTGAAAATTCCCATTCCGGTGAGGAGTGATACCATGCGCTTGACGGTGCTTCCGTCTGCATGGATAACCTCTCCGTTGTAGGGGAGCTTCTCGTGGAAATCCGTGCCGAATGATATCAGCGACTGGAAGTTGTCGATGTCCTCGGGACATTTGGCAAGGCAGACGTACGGGATAAGGTTCAGGTCGAACTTGTCGATTTTCACCGTCTGGTGGAGCGCGTCGTTGATAAGGCTGGCGGCGTATTCCGAATTGATACGGTTATAGGTGTTGATAACCAGCCGGAAACGTCCGCGGTCGAGGTAATATGCAACGCCGTGGGTCTTTGCAGTGCGGTTCTGCTCAAGTATCTTCTTTCCGGTCATCGTGAGGAGCTTCTGGGTTTTGTCGTAGCCGAGTATTTTTTGCAGTGAATCGTAGTTCGCAATGTTCACCATGATGATGGAAACATGATTGCGTATCGCGAAGTTTTTCTTCATGTCGTCGGCGTAGGCGCTGTGCTTGCATAGCCCGGTGAATGAGTCGATGAGGTTTTCCGGACGCTGTATCATTACAGCTATTATTACTACGCCGACGGTGTTTCCGAATACCATCACCATGGTGTCAGTGAAAATTATCTTTGAAATGATAATACAGACCGTCACGGGAAGCATCATTATCAGAGCAATTAATTTTCTGACAGTAAAGAGCCTACGGTAAATTATAATATACGCTATGCTTATCAGAATATTGATACGCGCCATTGTATATGGAAGAAAAGAAAGCGGCATCGTTGTGTACACGCCGTCAACAAATGTAAAGATGGAGTGCGTGAACAGATTTGACACAAGCAGTCCGATAACACCCAGGTATGGAAGTGTAAGCGCACACGCGGCGGCCTTGTTTGACGTGATCTTTTCCCATGTGCTTGTAAGGCTATAACATACATGAGAAACAGCGGGGAAATGGTGTTGTATGCCAGTAAATAGAGCGTATGAGCCGCAGTGCGAAGCCCCAGGTTCAGCGACCCGGCGTTGTCCAGCACGACCGCCCATATATCGGCTGCACCGCTGAGGATCGTCATAATGACGAGTGCAATAAAGAAATGATTAGTTGTGCCTTTGGACATGCGCCGTGTAAACTGCGAGATCAGAATTATCACAAGGATAAGCAGCGCGGCTATATCTAAATGTATAAGTTTAGTCATATCAGGAATTCCTCTTGTTTTTATCTGTACTAACTATATACATTATAACACGACACGAGTTTTTTTGCAACAGTTTAACTATGCGTAGGAAGACGATTTGTTAATGTTGCATAAAAATCGACCGATTTTGCACGTTTTGACCTTAATTGACCTTACATAAAGCAATTAATTATCAATTAATGATTATTATTAAAATAATAATCAAATAATAGTCAAATAAAAAGGAAATGTTCAGGCTTTGTAAACATTTCGGTGGATAGAGGCGGCGGTGCTGGCAAATTCAGATGCGCTAAGCGGCCGTGTGGACATCAGCATTAGCGGAAGGGGCTTGGGATTACCGTAAAATGGCGGCTGAAAATAAGAACCATCGTTCAGTGTGAAGCCAAGTCGGCGGTAAAGCTGAATGCGGCGGAGGGACAGTTCGTCTTCCGGCGGCTCCACTTCAAGTACGACCAGCGAATCTCCGGATCGTTCCAGCAGAGAATTCATGACCGCGGAGCCGACGCCTTTCCCGCGGAGTTCCTCGGCGGAGGCAAAATGTTCAACGAACAGCGCGTTAATGTCGCGAAGATGATAGTAATTTATGAACGCGGCGGGGACGCCCTCGGGTTCATAGCACATGCAGCGGAATTCGTCACGGGTGAATTCCGAGCGGTGCAGGGCGTAACTACCCCGCTCACAGGGCGGGAACGAGTATTCAAGTATTTCAAATAAACGGTCGAATTTTTCATCGGAAATTGGAGACGTTTTGCTATAGGTGATCAGATTTTCCATGCTGGCTCCTTTCTTCTATGGTAATATGATACCATAAAATTAACAGGATTTCAAGTGTCGGAATAAAATACAAGCAGGGTGAAATAGAATTTACGAGAATAAAACGCGGAGGTAATCACCATGCTGACACTACTTGAATTTGCATTGCAGAATCTGTTGTTTATCGGACTTCATCTTGACTCCAGGAGTTCATTCCCGAAGCAGCTCTCGCCAAAGGAAGAGGAGGAGTGCATAGCACTGATAGCGCAGGGAGATATGGACGCGCGCGGGAAACTCATCGAGCACAATCTGCGGCTTGTGGCATATATAGTCAACAAGAATTACCCGGAGGCAGTACGCGGCTGCCAGCAGGACGCGGATGACCTGATTTCTATAGGAACTATCGGTCTCATACGAGCGGCTGAAACCTTTGACTATACAAAGGGACGGCGGTTTTCAACATATGCTTCGAGGTGCATAGATAATGCAATTACCCACCAACGGAAACACATCCGGGAATTCCAAGAAAGGCACATCTCCGTCGTCAGCAACTCCATGGCAGGCACAAAGCCTAGCCATGGAGCCGCTTCCTAGGATCTGCACCTTTCTTGAAATTCCGGAAAGATTCATATTCGCTCCGCAGTCATCATGCTGCGGAGTTTTTTCTTTCCCATAGTTGTCGAAGCGCCGGAGAAAAGTATTGTCAGCCTGCTGTGCGCCTGAGAAAAATATGTGCATTCTCTCCGTCCCATTCAATACGGTCGATTATCTTCCGCATGAAATCTCGCTTATCCACAACGGAGAGTTCCGCGAAACGCTCCCGGAATTCACCGAGGGATCTCACCAGCATATCAACGTGTTCGGAACGCTTGTCGTCCTGTTCGCTGATGTAGCTTAGCTTTGCGAGTTCGTTCTCGGTGTTCTTGATTTCCGAATCCAGGCGTTCGACTTCGTTTTTCGTGTATTCAAACAGCGTGGAAGTCGGTTCGTTCATTGCGAGGGTTTTCATGAGATTTGCTATCATGCGTTTCTTTTCGGAAAGCTGCTTTGTGAGTTCCTCGGTCTGTTCACGGTTTCCACCGGTCTTTTTTTCGATTTGCCGGAGGATAGAATCAAGCTGTTTTCCCACATTTGAACTAGGCTTGTTGAAATTCATTATCTCATCGCAGAGAAGCTTGTCAAGAACATTTCCGTTGACGTTGCACATCTGGCAGTTCTTTAAACGGGAACGTTCCTTTAATTCGCACATATAGTAGAAAGTCTGTGAACCGTCAGCTTCACGGCGTGCGTTACTGTTTATCCGTGGGCGCATTATGGAACCGCAGTTTGCGCAGCGTACAAGCCCGGAAAATACTGAAACCTGATTCCTTACCGGGCGGTAGAAGCTTTTTCCGGCGTTGCCGCTGATTATTTCCTGCGCTTTTATCCACTCCTCTGATGGGATTATCGGTTTGTGCTTTCCGAGGGAGATTATCCATTCCTCTGGGGGAAGCCGAAGCTGTTTCTTTCCGTTCTGTTCAGTCCTGTGGAACGGCATAAGACCGTGCTTTCCGTCTGCTTTTTCACGTTCAAAGCAGACATCGCTGCCAAGCTTCGTGAAGTAGTCGAACGCGGCTTCGTCCGCAGTGCAGTACACCGGATTCGTGAGAATATCCCGGACTGTCCTCATGCGGAATTCGCTGCCCTCGCGGGTCTTTATGTTGTTCTGAATACACCATGTTGCGACCTTCGTGAGCGACTGAAATTCAAGAAACTTAGCGTAAATCGTGCGGACCCTGCTCATTTCTCC
>USTH01000044.1 GCA_900557555.1 uncultured Prevotellaceae bacterium
CGTAGCCGGCAAACTGCTGCTGCTGTGTTTCTGCCATGCGTTGCAAAACGAGTGGGTGGCAGAGGTTCATGTAGTCGCTATCGAAGTGCATTGGCTTTGATTCTTGCTATGAAGTGTGAAAGGGCGTCGGCATCCTTGTGGTCTATAATGTCCATGAGTGTCTTCAGTTCGTCGCGTATCTTGCCGACTTGACCAGAGGTGTTGGGGTTGAAGAGTATTTCGCGCAGCAGGGTCTCGTCTTCGTTGAGCACTCCCTTGGCTATTGCCATGTGGCGCTTGAATGTGGTGCCGGGTGCGTCCTGTGGTTTCATTACGGCGGCGAACACAAAGGTGCTGACAAATGGAATGCTCAGGGAGTAGGCCACTATCTCGTCATGTTCTGTAAAGGAGTATTCGCAGATGTGCAGCCCCAGCTTCTGATAGAGGTCTTTGAAGAAAATGCGGCCCATATAGTCGCCGTCGGTAATGATTATGGCGTTTTCGTTGCTCAGTGCCCCGAGGTTGGCGAAGGTTGGCCCAAACATGGGGTGAGTCGAAACATAGGGGTGTCCGCACTGCTTGTAGTAGTCGTGGAAGTCGGTCTTGACCGATGCGATGTCGCTCAAAATACAGTGCTCTGGCAAGTGTGGCTCTATCTGCTTGAATACCTCAAGGGTATATTTGAGTGTCACGGCATTTATGACAAGGTCGGGCGCGAAGTTGTCAATCTCATCGGGCGAGGTGAAGCGCTGTGTGTTGTACATGAAGCGCAGACGTTTGGGGTCGGTGTCGTATACCGCTGTTTCGTGGTCAAAGCTGAGCAGGTCAACAAAGAACGACCCCATTTTGCCTGCCCCGAGAATCAATATCTTCATTATATTTTTTAGATTAGTGTGCTTATTGTTTGTTGATGATGTCCATCTGCTGGCGCACGCTCTCTTCGTGAATGTGTTCGAAGATGTTTTTGATGCATTCTGACTCAATGCCTTTGAGCGTTCCCTGAGCTCCGCGTTTGTCGAGTATTTCTGAGTATCGTCTGGTCTGCACGATGGCCATGTCGTGTTCCTTCTTGTATTCGCCGATTTTGCGTGAGATGCGCATGCGTTTGGCCAGAAGGTCTATGAGTTCGTTGTCGAGTTCGTCGATATCTTTGCGCAGCGATGTTAATGTGTCGCCCTGCGCCACAGTGTCACGTATTACGAGCATACTGAGAATATAGTCAAGAATGTCGGGGGTTACCTGCTGGCTGGCATCGCTCCATGCCTCATCGGGCGAGCAGTGGCTCTCTACAATAAGTCCGTCCATTCCTAAGTCCATGGCTTGTTGGCAGAGAGGTGCGATGAGGTCACGTCGGCCTCCGATGTGACTCGGGTCGTTGATGATGGGCAAGTTTGGTATGCGGCGGTGCAGTTCGATGGGTATCTGCCACATGGGCATGTTGCGGTAGAGCTTTTTTTCGTAGCTTGAGAAACCGCGGTGGATGGCTCCCAGACGTTTGATGCCGGCACCGTTGATGCGCTCAAGTGCACCAATCCACAGTTCAAGGTCTGGGTTAACTGGATTCTTCACCAACACTGGCACGTCAACGCCCTTCAACGAGTCCGCCAATGACTGCATGGCAAAGGGGTTGGCGCTGGTGCGCGCTCCCACCCAAAGAATGTCGATGTCGTATTTAAGGGCGAGTTCCACGTGTTCGGGTGTTGCTACTTCGGTGGCGGTCAACATGCCTGTTTCGTCTTTTACTTGTTTCATCCATGGCAGGGCCTTTTCGCCGTTGCCTTCAAAACCTCCTGGTTTGGTGCGTGGCTTCCAGACGCCGGCCCTAAACATGTGGCATCCTTTGCCTGCCAGTTGGCGGGCTGTGGTCATTACTTGTTCTTCAGTTTCTGCAGAGCAGGGGCCTGCTATGACGATTGGACGTTCGAAGTCGCTGGGCAGACCAAGTGGTAGTAAATCGAGTTCCATAGTTATTGTGTGTTTTTTTTAGTTCTTGTCAAATGCTTTTTGTATGCGTTCAAGTGCCTGCTGCATCTTTTCCTTGCTGGCACATAGTGAAATGCGCACGTAGCGTTCTCCGTTGGTGCCGAAGATAAAGCCTGGGGTGATGAACACCTTGGCTTCGTTGAGTACCCGTTCGGTCAGTTCCTCGCAGTTGGAGTAGCATTCTGGTATCTGTCCCCATAGGAACATGCCCACCTGTGAGGGGGTGTAGTGGCATTGCAGGGTGTCCATGATTTTTTCCGCTATGTCGCGGCGTTCGCGGTATGTGGTGATGTTGGCCTGAAGATGCCATTCGGGAGTGTTGCGGTAGGCTTGTGCCGCAGCAAGTTGAAGGGGGCGGAATGTGCCAGAGTCGATGTTAGATTTTATCTTGAGAACCCATGATACAAAAGTGCTGTTGCTCGCCAGCATTCCCACGCGCCAACCTGGCATATTGTGGCTCTTGCTCATCGAGTTGAACTCTATGCAGCAGTCTTTGGCTCCGGGAATCTGCAGTATGCTCAACGGTTTGTCGTTGAGTATGAGGCTGTATGGATTGTCGTTGACCACGAGAATGCCGTGGCGGCAGGCGAAGTCCACAAGCTTGCTATAGGTCTCAATCTGTGCGTTAGCTCCAGTGGGCATGTTGGGGTAGTTGGTCCACATTATCTTGACACCGCTGAGGTCTGTCTGTTCCAGAGCCTCGAAGTCTGGTTGGTAGCCGTTGTTCTCCTTTAGGTCGTAGTTGACTACTTGGCAGCCAAGAATCTTGCTGAGTGAGGTGTAGGTGGGGTAGCCCGGATTTGGCACCAGTACCTTGTCGCCAGAGTTGGCAAAAGCGAGCGTGGTGTGCAGAATGCCCTCTTTGGAGCCGATGAGTGGCTGAATTTCCGAAGCGGGGTCAAGTACAACACCGTAGGTGCGCTGATACCAGTTGGCCATGGCATTGCGCAGTTCGGGAATGCCGATGGTTGGCTGATAGCCGTGAGCGTCGCTCTTGCGGGCTTCGCGGCTGAGGGTTTCTATAGTTTCTGGTGACGGCGGCATATCGGGGCTGCCAATTGCCAGGCTGATGATATCTTCGCCCTGGGCGTTGCGCCGTGCAATCTCCTTGAGTTTGCGGCTGAAGTAGTATTCTGACACTTGGCCGAGCCTTTCAGCAGGTTGTATGTTATTTGAAGGCTTCATATTCTCCGAGTAGTTTGATGTTCTTTATTAAAGGGCGTATGGCTTCGATGCTTTGCATGTAGCGGTTGAAGTCATCGTAGGTGAGGTCTACATAGAAGAGGTATTCCCATTCGTGGCCTATGATGGGCAGCGACTGTATCTTGGTGAGGTTGATGTGGTAGAACGACAATATGCTCAGCACTTGCGACAGGCTGCCACTCTCGTGAGGTACCGAAAAGACTATGCTGCTCTTGTTTGACTGGCGCTTGTCGCGTAGGCGGTCTGCGTTGTAGGTGTCGGCAAGCACGAGAAAGCGTGTGTAGTTATGCTTGTTGTCTTCGATGCCCTCGTAGAGAACCTTCATGTTGTAGATTGGCGCGGCGTATTTTGAGCAAATGGCGGCATGGTGAGCCAGCTTGCGGCGGCTGATGTCGGCGGCGGCGCCTGCGGTGTCGTCCACCTCCACCACTTTCCACCCGGGATGCTTGGCCAAAAAAGAGCGGCACTGCATCAGTGCAACGGGGTGGGAGTTGACCTCCATGATGTCTGACTCTTCCTCTTGTGGCAGTATGAGCAGGCTGTGTTCTATGTGAAGTTTGTGTTCGCCAACGATGGTGAGGTTGCTGTCGCGCAGCAGTTCATAGTTGTGAAGCAGGCTGCCGGCAATGGTGTTCTCGATGGCCACCAGAGCCAATATTTCGGGGTCTTTCCTTACGGTCTCGAACACTTCCTCAAAGGTGTCGCAGCATATCAACTCTATTTCTTCGCCGCTGAAGTATTGGTGAGAGGCTATATCGTGAAACGAACCGTGGATACCTTGAATGGCAATCTTTTTCATGTTGTCAGGATGTTTGTTTGAAGTCTGTAGTTGTTGTTTGTCAAATAAAGAAAGTCCTGCTTCATTGTGAAGCAGGACTTTCTTGTTTGTCTATTCTGTATGTTTTTGCACGTACGGTTATCTGCTTCACTTCTTTGGAGAGGTAAAGTAATAAAAGTAAAAGTAGAAAAACTGTGCGTTGTTGTCAATCATATTTTTTAGTTGGCGTCGCAGTCGGCGCATTTGTTTTACGAGTGCAAAATTAGTGTTTTCATGGTTATCTGCAAATAAAAAGTGAGTTTTTTTTGAATTAGTGGCCTTAAAATAGTTTTTTGTTCACATATGGAGGTGTGATGTGTAGGTTTTTCTCTAAATTTGCTTGTAGTAGTTAATAGGCTTGCTATCTGAACAGTGTTTAGATGCGGCCGTAAAGCGGAATAGGAAATTATGTCTTCTCTCAAACAGCAGGTGCTGTCAACGATAAAGTCAAGAGATTTGGAGGGACCGTTTGAACTGTATGTCACACGCACCCCAGGCTACTTGTGGGCATTGTTGTTCAGGAGGTTCAATATCCACCCCATCACTGTCACCATGCTTTCGATAGTGATAGGTTGTGCGTCGGGTGTGCTTTTTGCTTCGCAATCGCTGACGCTGAACGTGGTGGGCATGTTGCTTTTGGTTTGGGCCAATTGGTATGACTGCGCCGACGGTCAACTGGCTCGTATGACTGGCAAGAAAACTCTTATAGGCCGCATTCTCGACGGCTTTGCTGGCGATTTGTGGTTTTCTTTTATATATATAGGTATCGCTCTGCGTCTTACTCCCGAGTTTGGCATTTGGATTTGGGCCTTGGTATTCTGGGCGGGTCTCTACTGCCATGCACGCCAGTGTTCGTTGGCAGACTATTACCGCAATGCCCACATGCTATTCACTGGCCTCGCCAACGAACTCGACAGTTCCAAAGATATAATGAACGAATACCGTTCGCTTGAATGGAACAGCCGCAATTGGTTTCACAAGTTCTATCTGTGCTGTTATGCAAGCTACATTCGGGGGCAAGAGAACACTACGCCCCAGCTCCAGAAACTTCTGGCTGCTGTAAACCAGAAGTGGGGAGGAGTGGTGCCAGCTGAACTTGGCAAGACCTTCAGGGAGCAGAGCAGACCTCTTATGCCCTTGTGTCAGATTTTGACATTTGATGCCAGAGCTGGCGTGCTGTTTGTTTCGTTATTTGTCGGCTTGCCATGGCTTTACCCCTTGTTGGAGGCTACGGCGTTTGAGGCCTTGCGCATCTATACCAATGTGCGCCATGAACGTTTTTGTAAAACCCTTAACTCTTCATGGGCATGACGGAAAGGTGTGTGGCATTGATATTGGCAGGAGGTGTGGGCACGCGTTTCAATTCTATGCGGCCCAAACAGTATATTGAAGTGGAGGGAATGCCCGTCATTTCGTATGCGGTGAGGCAGTTTCAGACTCACCCCATGGTGACCGATATATTTGTGGTTTGCTCTCCCGAATGGGACGCTTATGTGGAACGGCAGGCCGATGAGTGGGGGTTTGATAAGTTTCGCAAATGTATTCCCTCGGGCAACACCTCGTTTCTCTCGGTGCGCAACGGCATTGAGGGGCTTCTGTTGTCGGGAATGCCTGATGACAGCATGGTGATGGTACACGATGCTGTGCGTCCGCTTGTTTCCCACGATGTAATCAGCAACAATGTACATGCTTGCCGTGAGCACGGAAATGCGATAACAGTTGTCTACAGCAATGAGTCATACATGCGTGTGTCTGGAGGGTGCTCTGCCACGGGCTATGCCATGCGTGAGGAGTATATGCGCGCACAGACTCCACACACATTTCGCCTTTCTGATCTTAGCGGACTCATGGCCGAAGCCGACCGTCAGGGCGTGACCTGTTCGCAATCTCTGTTCACGTTGGCCTGCGAACTTGGCTATGGTCCGCTCTATATTGCCCAAGGCGACATTCTCAATTTCAAGATAACCCAACCGCAAGACCTAAAATTGTTCCGTGCGCTGAAAGACGTGTGAGGCTGTGGCCTATTTACAGGCTTAGTGCCGTGATGCCGACAGTGCCAGACTACTCATCACCATCGTCCAGGTCAAGGTCGTCCAGTTCAGAGTCGTAGAAAGGTGATGCGCTGAACTGGTCAATGGCGCGGCGTTCTTTCTTGGTGGGACGACCAGTGCCGCGGGCGCGGTCGATGAATCCGCTAACTCGGCTCATCTCCAGAAGTTCGTATTGCTCGGGGGGAGTTACATTTTCCAAGATTTCGGGAATGAGTTTTGTGCCCACTCTTTTCTCTATGGCCTTGAGAATTTTGAATGAGTAGGTAACGGGTGCCTTGCGCACCTCTATAATGTCGCCCTCTCTGACAGAGTGTGAGGCTTTGAGCCGTGTGCCGTTCATGGTAATCCTACCGTTCTTGCAGGCATCGGCGGCCACAGTACGCGTCTTGAAGATGCGTGCCGCCCATAGCCATTTGTCTATGCGTGCTTCCATGCCAAAGTGTCAGGTATTATGTTTTTCTTGGGTTGACCGATGTCAATGTTATGTTTGCGGATTTACTTGCCGTTGTAGTGGTTCATTGCAAACTGCACTCCGCTAAGTGCAAACGCCTTGACGGCTTCGCCTGCTGTAGCGATGCGTTTCTTAAGCAGTTCGGTCTCTTCGGCGGAAAATTTGCCAAGTACGAAGTCTGCCTGATGGCCACGTGTAAACTCGTTGCCGATGCCAAAGCGTAGGCGGGCATACTGGTTTGTGCCCAGACATTGAGTGATGCTTTTTAGTCCGTTGTGGCCGCCCTCACTGCCTGAGGGTTTCATGCGCAGAGTTCCGAGGGGCAGTGCGAGGTCATCGCTGACGACAAGGAGCCTCTCGAGGTCAATCTTTTTTTCCTTTACCCAGTAGCGCACGGCGTTGCCGCTGAGGTTCATGTAGGTTGAGGGTTTGAGAAGGAATAGCTTGTGGCCGCGCAGCTTCATCTCTGCCACGAAGCCGTAGCGCTTGTCTTGAAACGTCACACCAGCTTCAGAAGCCAGTGCATCGACCACGCTGAAGCCTATGTTATGGCGTGTGCCGGCATAGTCGTCGCCTATGTTGCCAAGTCCTGCTATGAGGTAGTTCATTTCTGTAGATGTATCGGTGTTGCGGTTTGACGGACGAAGCCGAGCCGCAATGGTTTTGAGAATGTTCATGGTGCGGTGGCGTAGAGACCGAAAATGAAAATAGGGGAAACAGGAGAGACATTCTCCCGTTTCCCCTGTTGTGAGTATCTTGCTTCTTGTGCGGATTAAGCCTGTTCTGTAGCTTGACGGGAGTTACGTGTAGCCTTAACGGAGCAGACAAGAGCCTGCTTGGGCGTAACAATCTCAAGACCTTCAAAGTGGAGGTCACCGACCTTGATAGACTTGCCGATGGCGAGGTCTGTGATGTCGATGGACAGTTTTTCTGGGATAACGTCATAGGTTGCCTTAACGTTGAGGCGACGTACGAGAGTTTGGAACGCACCACCTTCGCGCACACCGATGGCGTGACCGGTGTAAGCCACAGGCACAGCCATTACGATAGGCTTGTCTTCGGTAATCTGATAGAAGTCAATGTGGAGGATGGTATCCTTCACGGGGTGGAACTGTATCTCTTTCATTACGGCCTTGCATGTTGTGCCATCAATGTCGAGGTTTACAGTGTAGATGTCTGGAGTGTAGATGAGCTTGCGTACAGCTTCAAAATCTACTTGGAAGCTTGTTGCTACGGCTTTGCCTTCGGCATCTTTCTGTGAGCCGTAGAGGTTGCAAGGAATTGCGCCTGTGGCACGGAGAATCTTTGCGGCTTTCTTGCCGCCCGGAGTACGCTTAGTACCTTTTAATGCAAAATCTTTCATTGTTTTTGAAAATGTGTTACTCTAAATTAAGTTGAATAATGATTGTGGCTTAATTCGCCATCACACGAAATACATGTAGGCTTAAAAGCGGTGCAAAATTAGTGCTTTTTACTGACGCAGCAAAACTAAAAATACAATTTTTAGCAGTTTTGGCTGTCGTGCAGCAGTATTTTGACGATATGGTCAACTTGTTGGTCAATGTTCTGTGTACCGTCGTTGCATATCACGTAGTCTGACAGGCGGATTTTCTCCTCTTGTGGCATTTGCAGGCCAATCCATTCGCGGGCCTTAGCGGGGGTGATGTTGTCGCGGTGGCAGATACGGTTTATGCGCACTTGTAGCGGTGCGCTCACGGTTAGTGTCTTCTGACAGAGGGAGTAGAACCCCGACTCAAAGAGCAGGGCGCACTCAATGGCCGTGATGGAACTGTGATGCATTCTGTTGAGCCAGCGCATGGCTCGCTCCCTTACTCGTGGGTGCACAATGTCGTTTACCCGCTGTGCGTGGGCTGTACTTTGTCGGATGTATTGCGACAGGACGTCCTTTACAGGTCTGCCACAGGCGTCTAATGCCTCTGGCCCGATAATGGCGCAGAGCTCCTGATGGATTGCAGTGTTGCTACGCATTTCGAGTTTTGCCTCGTCATCGGTGTAGAACACAGGTACGCCCCGTTGTTCAAGCATACGGCACACATAGCTCTTGCCGCTGCCAATGCCTCCGGTGACTCCAAGGCACAAGGGCTTATTCATCGCTGGTGTCTTCAATCAGAAATTCTACCTCTTCGGGGTCTATGCGCACATGGCTTACTCCGCGTGGCATGTTCTTGAGCGACAGGCGCAAGCGATTCTCGCTGTTGCGCATCACTTCGTCGTAGGTTACAACGATTGCAAATTTTTCGGCGGTGATCTCCTTGTACTGTTTCATGTCAACATGGAATGTGACGTTGACAATGCCAGGAAAGGTCTTGAGGGTCTTGCCCGCAGGGAAATTGATATATTCCACTGGCACCTGCACGGTGTTTTCGGTCATCAGATCCGCATCAAAAGTTATGCGTACTCTGGATGGCACCATCTTGGCTCCGCGTATGCTTGCAAGATCTATGGTGTGGGTAGTGTTTCTGCTGATGTTGTCGAGCACGAACGGTTTGGTGCTGACTTGGGTCATCGTGTCGAGGATTTCCTTAGACGCATAGACCTTAATAAGGCGTGGCTTGATGATTGTGTCGGCCACGGCGTAGAGGCTGTCGGCTGACACTTTGCCGTTTATCCTGACGGGCAGTTGGCGGTAGTTGCCGAAATTGTAGAAATACTCCAGTGTGTCGGGCTTGACACCAACCACCTTTGTGGTTCCGTCAAGGTTCTTGAGTATAGGTTGAGTGATGTCTGAACTCAGCAAGGTGACGTGGCCCGAAACCTTGTTGTAGCTATTGAAGTCCACGTAGGTGGTGTCGAGCGTATGTGAGTACAGATACTTGAGCAAGATGCCCCCACGGTCGTGTAAGGTTACCTTGATATCTTCGGGTGGGGGTGTGGTAATCACCACGTTTTCTGGCACGTTTATGAGTTTGACTGGAATTTTAATGTCAACGTCATAATCGTCTTCAAGCTTCAGAAAGAGCCAGAAACCTGCCGAGAGAACCAGAAAGAACATGAAAGTCCAAAAGTTTCTGTTGAGTCCGCTCTTCAGAAACTTTTTGGCTTTCAAGTGATATCTTCTGGTGTTTAACACTCCTTGATTTTATGTGTGTGGGTTGGCGGCTTTATTTTGCCTGTGCTTCGGCAGCGCTGCCAGCGTTAGCGTAGATAGAGGATTTTTCGACGGTTATCTTAACGTTCTTGTCGATTTCAAGCACAATGGTGTTTGTGGCATCGTTTACCTCGCGGATAGTTCCGTGAATGCCGCCTGCGGTTACCACCTGATTGCCAACGCTGAGGTTCTTGCGGAACTGTTCTATCTGTTTCTGCTTTTTCTTCTGCGGGCGTATCATGAAGAAATACATGATAGCGAAGATGGCTACAATCATAATCCAGAAGCTCCAGCCAGAACCTTGCTGGCCTGCGGCCGCATCTAATAAGTTTACAAGTAAAATCATAATGTTCTAAAATATTGTTTGGTTGTTAAAAATCGGTGTGTCGGTGTTGGTCCGTATGCCATGGCGTTGTGTGTGCGTGGCGGCACTTACTTAAGCAGCCTGCCTTGCGCACGGAGGTCTTTTACGATGCTGTCAAGTGCAGCATTGATGAAGCCGGCGTTCTTGTTTGAGCAGTAGATGCGCGCAATGTTGATGTATTCGTTGAGCGAAACGTTTACACTGATGCCTGGGAAGTTGATAATCTCGGCAATGGCAGTTAGCATTATCACAAGGTCCATGGTGACAAGCCTCGATATGTCCCAGTTGTGTATGTGGGCCTTGACAAACTCTTTGTATTCGTTGCGGTTAGCGAGGGTGTACACCAGCAGGTCGCGTCCGAATTTGCGGTCTTCGCCGTTGCCACCGCTGAGCAGTTGCTGGCTGTCGCCGTTTTTCTCTTCAAAGCGTTTGATGGTCTTCATCACGAACGTGTCGACTATAAATCTGTCGTCGTTCCAGTAGATGCTCCAGTCTTCAAGTGCTTCGTCTATTTGTTCGTTCTGGTAGATATATTTTTTGTAGAGCGTTCTCCACAGGTCGCGGTCGGCCTCATACGAGTTGTCGTCGCTCTCCATGTATGCTTTGTATTCGTTGCTTTCTATTATCCTGTCGTAGACCGAGTGTACGATGTCTTCGTGAGTGGTCCAGCGCAACTGCTTGTTGGCGAGCACAAAGGTCTCGAGCTGCTTGTTGTCCTGCAACTGTGTGGCAAACCTATTTGCCACAAACTTGTCGCTGGGCAGTGATTTCACCCCCCTCTCCAGCAAGTGGGTGCATATCATCTCATAGCGTTGCGCAGCATAATCCGTTATGTCGCAAATGAGGCTCAGCATGTGGTAGTAGAGGTCGGAAGCGGCGGAGAGACTCTCGTCCATTTCTTTTATGGCTTCTTCCATGCTCTTGCCGCCATTGGTGATATTGGCGTAAACAAGCTGAACGGTCTTGATTCGGATTAGTTCTCTGTTAATCATATTATGTATTAAAGGTTTGTCGGCTCCACTTGAGCCTGTTCGCAAGTGCAAAAATAAGCATAAATTGGTGAAATCCCAATGATTTTAGGGAAAAAAGCAAGCATGTGGTTATGTGCCTGCTGACAGGCTCTGTGCTGGTAGTGTTTTTTGCCCCTGTTCCTGTGTTTCGGGGCGTGGTGTCTTGCCTGATTGCTTGTGTCAGAGGCGCATGAAGTAGACGTTGGTCTCTTTTTGCTCAAACAGTTCTGAATAGAGACGGTTTGCCGCCAGACGTGTTGGGCGAGAGGTGAGCATAAGTTTGCCGCCGGGGCATATCTGGCGTGCCTGTTCA
>USTH01000045.1 GCA_900557555.1 uncultured Prevotellaceae bacterium
TTTATCAACCAGTTATAAAATACGTGTTTTTTGAGTGACGAAGTCAGGAAAAAAACTTCGCACACAAACTCCACAAAAGGCAGAGACCGCTCAAGAAGTCACAACGTCCAGCTCAAGAACAAGCCCCTTAACAAGAGGGAATTTGCAAGCACAAAGGAAGGTGACGCACCACCACAAACACAGGGATTACAAGCAGGTTAGAACAAACAAATCAATCCTCCTCGCCTGCTCTGGGGTGAGCCCTAAAATAAGCCTTCTTCAGCTCCTCAAAAGTTGTATGTGTATAAATTTCCGTAGTAGCGATGCTCTCATGGCCCAGCAACTGCCTCACAACCTCGATTTCCGCACCATTATTAAGCATGGCCGTGGCAAACGTATGGCGCAAAACATGGGGAGAGCACTTCTTCAGCGTAGTAACTTGCGACAGGTATGCGTGTACAGTCTTTTCCACGAACGAACAGCTCACACGCATTCCCCGTTTACCAAGAAACAACGCCTCCGTCTGCCGGACTCCAGGCTGACGCTCTCTGACATCTAAATAATCCCGCAACTCATTTCTCAGCTCAGCGCCAAACGGAATTATGCGCTCCTTGTTGCGTTTGCCCACAACCTTAATCGTAGAGTTATAAAAATCAACAGAGTCTACATCAAGACCGACTAGTTCTGACAGACGAATGCCAGTGGAATAGAACATCAGCAATATCAACCGATCACGCTGTCCCTCAAAGCCCTCGCCAAAACAAACTTTGTCAAACAGGAAATTCATCTCATTTTCCCTAACAAACACAGGCAGTTTCTTCTCGTTTTTTAATCCGTGGATTTTTTGAGTAGGATTTTTCGCAACGAACCCTTTCATCATCATATAGCGATAAAAAGACCTCAAAGCACTGAGTTTCTTATTCACCGTGCGAGCGGAGCACTTGTCCGTCATCATTTGCACCACCCACTCCCTTACATGTAAATCATCAACAGCCTCCCAAGAGCTCAATCCATAACGGCTTTCAGCAAAGTCAAGCAAACTAGTCAACGCTGCAGAATATACCATTGCCGTAGCCTTTGAATAATGGCGTTCCGCAATAAGGTAGTTTACAAAACTGTCAATATAATAATGTGCGTTCATAAAAGCCGAGAATTAAAAACAAAAAAGGCGGGCATACGCCTGCCTACAACTATGAAAATAAAAAACAAGTACATTCTTAGCCAAGAAGTCACACACCTCCTACGAGGGATGACCATTTGGGATAAAAAAAAGAATGTACCTGTCTCTTCTGTTATATCTTCAACCTCCTTTCGATTACCATTGAGGAGTCAAACTTCTTTTAATCTTCGTTGCGATGGAGTGCAGTCACATAGATGGCATGCTCCTTGGCGAGACGCTTCTTGACAGAAGGCTTGTCAAACTGCTGACGTCTGCGCAGTTCCTTAACAACACCTGTCTTTTCAAACTTTCTCTTGAATTTCTTCAGCGCTCTTTCGATGTTCTCGCCTTCTTTTACTGGTACAATAATCATCTTGTTTTTATATGTTATAAAGTTTTTGTAAAAATCAAAGTAAGCTAATGATAGCGGGCGCAAAATTACACATTATTTTGTTTCTGGCCAAAATATCTGTAAAAAAAATGTCTTTTCGCACCCACATGTGACATAAAACTATCGACTATCATTTTTCGGCCTTCGGCTTTCGAGCTTGTGCCTGCTTCAACCCAAATCGGTCGTTAGGTCGTAACGACCGTATTGGGTTTTGTTCCTCATTCTGCTCAAAGAACACAAAAACGGCCAACTTATGCACCATAATGGCACCACCGTCCGTTTATTCCAAATCAGTCGTTAGGACTTATTGGAGAACTACATCCAATGACGTTCACGTGCCAGCACAAAACCGAAACATTTGTCAGAAAATCGCCAACAAGCGTTCCGGGGGTTGCCATTTCGGCCGAAACGCATATCCATTTCGGCCGAAATGGATATCCCTTTCCGCGGAAACGGAAGTCCTATTACACCGAAAGAAAGTTACCAGAAGGCTCAAGTTCAATCGAACATCAAACCTTAATCGGCAAAAGACTTGGAACTACAGCGACTTTTCCCCGATGCACAAATTCCACTTTGTTCTACAGAGTCCAATCGATATTGTATGTACAAAAAAAGAGAGAAAGCGACAACCACCAATTGCATGATTGTCGCCTTCTCTCAAATATTATATCCTATATACAGGAGATTACTTTGTCATAGTAGAAATCGCTACGCGGTTCCATGTCGGCTCAGAGAATACAGAACCTACGCCACAGCCCTCGGTAGTGATACGTGAAGCGCTGATACCATACTTCTTAACAAGCATCTTCTTAACAGCTTCTGCACGGGCAACAGAGAGTTTCTGGTTGAGACCGGCAGGACCTTCAGGAGAAGCATAACCCTTAACAGAAACCGTTGCATTAGGATTATTCTTGAGGAAAGAAGCTACACGAGATACGTTAGGCATCTGAGCCCTTGTGATGATAGATTTGCCACAAGCAAAGAATACGTTAGACTCAATACCGTTGGCACCCTTTGCCTCTGCAGGAGCAACCTTCTTGTTACGGCAATCATTGAGCTCGTCCTGCAACTTCTTGATAGCTGCAGCATCAGCGGCAATCTTCTGATCCTTAGCGCCCAGTTGATTGCGGAGGTCGTTGATTTTTGCATTGAGGCCATCAACTTCTGCCTGATCGTATTCTTTTACGAGGGCGAAGTTGTGAGTGCCGTTAGAGTTTTTGAACTTGTAGGTAACACCTGCCATGAGCTCAAGGTGAGCAAGGTTGATGTTGTAGCTCTGACCAGTCTGTGTGAAGCCACCGTCACCCAGTGCCCATACGATAGCCGGCTTAACATTGATTTGCCATTCCTTGGCTGCACCAAGATTGAAACCTACGTTAAGACCTGCCTTGCTTGTGAGCAGGTTTACATCATGGCCATAGTCCTGATGCTGAGCACCGTTGTGATAGTACTCATGGCCCCAGCCAAAGCCGTATACAGCCTTGACGTCTACGAGGCGGGGCTCACCCTTGTACCCCAAAAACAGGTTAGAAAGGTTGAATGTCATCAAACCGCTGATGTTAGAAGCGTCAAACATGTTGTGGCTGTAATAGCGGTTGTTGTGACCAGCATTGATAAGGGTATTGCCCTCAAGAGCAAGGCCGAAGATAGGAGTAATCTCCTTGGCGATGGTGATTCCCACTGCTGGACGCAGATCACCGATTACCTTGTGATTTGCAGCAGGAGTAACGCCACCAGCCTGTATACCTACAGACCAGTTGTCGGTAAGCTTGCTGCCACGCACTGTTGTCTGTGCACTTGCAAAAGAAGCTGTTGCACAAACTGCAAGAAGCATAAAAATTTTCTTCATGTCTTTAATGTTTTATTGAGAATTTCTCTATACCGAGAAGCCCTCTTTTGGTTAGTAATAATTTTATACTGTAGTTTCTTTACATCACCAAAACCCCATTTACACAAGGTCTTTGTCGGCAAAGGAAAGAATTTTTTTTGACACAGCATATTTTTTTATCGAAAAATTCACTTTTGCACGTCAATTTTTCCTGTTTTTTAATGGAAATCGCCTTTTTTGCCCTAATAAAGGCCTATTACAAGCATGTTTGTGACACAAACAGACGCATCCCCATGTATCCTGTAAACAGGCAAGACACAGGGATGCGTCTGTCATTATACTTACGCTTTGCAAAAGTGTTACTTTACGGCTTTTTTAAAGCAGATAGTCTGTAGTGTGGTTACACACAGGCTTACGCCAGATTCGGGTTGATTTCTCCCCACTTGGCGATTTCCGGAACTATATTCAAAGTAACGAGTTCGTCACGCATCTTGCAAAGATGGGCATAACTCTGATCAAGCTTGGCATTTTCCTCTGCCGTACCCTGTGGCACTTCATAATGGCAGCCCGTAGTGTCAAGTGTGGTCTTCATTGCCATCATTATATTGTGATACTTGTCGGTCTTTACATACGTACCCGCAGGGAAGCGGAACGGCTTGCCGCCCATCACGCTGGCAATCATCTCCACTGAAAGCTGAGAGGGACTCTGGAACGAACTGCGCCCACGGAGCTTGATAATAGCACTTCCGCCCTGTGTCACAGCCGTCTTCATTGCCTCCCACTCCTCAACTGGGAATTCAGGAGTTCCAATGATGTCAACGAGCTTGCGTCCGTCAACTTCCACGTGGCTGCCGAACACTGCCATTTGCTCACCGTGGCCACCATAAGTTGCGCAACCTGTAATCTTGTTCTGCATCACCCCAAACTTCTTCGCAAGGGCACTCTGCAAGCGGGTTGTGTCGAGAGCTGCAAGGGTAGTGACCTGACTCGGCTTCAAACCAGAATACAGCAACGTAACCAAACCGGTAAGATCTGCAGGATTAAAAATTATCACCACATGTTTAACATCAGGACAATATTTTTTAATGTTTTCGCCAAGGCCTTTGGCTATTTCACAGTTACCCTTGAGAAGGTCTTCACGTGTCATGCCCTCCTTGCGTGGGGCACCGCCAGACGAAATGATGTATTTGGCACCAGCAAACGCCTCCGCTGCATCAGTGGTGGCAGTAATCTTGACACCGTCAAAACCGCTCTGGCGCATCTCCTCTGCCACACCTTCGGGTGGGAACACGTCATAAAGGCAAATGTCTGAAGTAAGACCCAAAGTAAGGGCAGTCTGAACCATGTTGGAGCCGATCATGCCTGCTGCTCCAACAATAACAAGTTTGTCGTTTGTAAGGAATCCCATAATTATAATGTTTTAAATCGTATCTATATTCTGGTCAAGTTATCGTACGGCAAAAATAACACAAATATCTTTACTCGCGCCTTTTTAATAGAAAAAAAGAATATTATTTCACATATAAAAACTGTTTTCGGCAACCCGTTGTACCAATATGCATACTATGCTCCCATTGTCGCCGTTTCACCTGTAGCCGAAACATTCAGTGTGGGATAGCTGATACGAGTGTGAAATATCGTCTTGAGGTTTGCCACAAGCACGTCCTTTGCTACCGCCACGTCACGGAAAGTTATCGGGCAGTCACGAAAGAAGCCTTCTTTCATCTGCTGGTCAACAATGCTGTCAACAAGTTTGCGCAGACCCTCCTCGGTAATTTCACTGAGACTGCGCGAAGCAGCCTCCACCGAATCAGCCATCATAAGAATGGCCTGCTCCTTTGTATGCGGATTGGGGCCCGGATAAGTAAACAGTTCTTCGTTTACAGGCTCATTAGGATGCTTGTTTACATAGTTTATGTAGAAATATTTTGTTTTGCTTCGTCCATGGTGGGTGGCTATACACTCCCTGATTACTGACGGCAAGCCATATTTGTCGGCCATGTCAACTCCGTCGGTCACATGGCGGATGATTATCTGGGCACTCTGTTCCTCAGGCAGATTGTCGTGAGGGTTCACTCCGACCTGGTTTTCAGTGAAGAACACGGGGTTGTTAAGTTTTCCGATGTCATGATACAAGGCGGCAGTCCTTACAAGTTGCACGTTAGCCTCGAGTTTCGATGCCACTTCGGTAGCCAAGTTGGCCACTTGCATCGAATGGTTGAATGTGCCCTGCGCCTCCTTCGACAAACGTCTCAACAAGGGCGTATTGACATTTGAAAGCTCCACCAGCGTAACGCTTGAAATGAAGCCAAAGACCTTCTCAAACAACAGCATTAATGGATAGGCAAACAGCAAGAGGACACCATTAATGGCGATGCGTATGTACCACGACACATCGAGGGTACTTAGGAAAAACCCCTGACTAAGGTCATATCCAAGTTTTATCAAAGCCGTTACAGCAATCACCAGAAACACCGAGCGAAACAACTGCGACCTTGAGGTTAACTCTTTTAAGGAGTATATGGCCGTCAGACTTGACACTATCTCCAGCATCATAAACTCATACGAGCCGTGGATTGACAGCGAGCATATACCAATAATAAGTAACATCATAACAAATGCGGTACGTGAGTCGAGGAAAACTCTGACAAATATCGCCACTATGGCAAAAGGCACCACATAGACATTCTGTTCATTAGACTGCTGCACGTATGACGTAACGACAGAGAACAGCAATATCAGCGACAGCGAAAAGAACATCGGACGCATCTTGTCAATATAATCGCGCCTGTACAGCATTATGTAGGTCAAGAAAACACTCAACAGCACCATCACGCACAAAAACTGGCCGACAAACACCAGCATCTCGTCTGCACCACTGCCACTGCGCTTTTCGGTTTCCCTCTCCAGCGAGCGGAGTACCTTTGCGGTATAGGGTGTGACAATTTCTCCTTCACCTATAATCTTTTCACCTTTTTGAATCATACCATGACACTGCGACACGTTTGCCAAGAAATCCCGGCGTACCGATTCCGTGCGATCTTTGTCATACAGAAGATTAGGCATAACATAGTTGGAAACACCGCCCTCATCAAGGATTTCCCTCGGCAAACCAAGCGAATCTACCCTCCGAACGATATACTCATAGGCCATGCGTGGAGAAAACACCAATCTTGCATCTTCGGAAACCGCCACCGAATTGCTCACCACGCTGATTTCCTCCGCTCCTTCAACAACAGCATTGTAACTGGCCTGACTCACTATCCCACGCCCATACACCTCTGCAAGCAGTTTCGGCACATAGGCCCTGACCAAATGACGGTCTGGAACATCGGCCTTTCCATTCAGTTCCGTGATGAACTTGTGCAGTTGCGACCTCTCCATTTCTTCATCTATATTAAAGAACGGCTTTACTTTACGCAACACGCTGTCTCGCTCATGACGCAATTGGGAATCCGACTTATATATCGGGAAATTATATTCCGCAATCAACTGTGTGTACTTCCAAGGCTTCCCCTCTGAATAATCATATGAAAAGCCATGCTCGTGAGGCATAAAATACACAATCACCATGCCTGCAAGCAAATGCAGCACCACACAAAAAAGAATTTTATATTTTGTCCACATATACGGTCTCTCTATGCGTTACACAACTCCAGTGTTTCTATCTGCGGAGATAACAACACATTTTGTTTACAAAATTAAAAAAGAATACGAAAGGACAGTATTAAAAACAAGAAAAACTTACACCAACATTGGCATACACCACTATTTGTTCGCTATAAATAAGGTGTTTTAACAATTTATGCTTAATTTTGCAACCCATATATAATTCCAGTTTGTTATGAACCAACAGAATGTACGGGTACGCTTTGCGCCCAGTCCCACAGGCCCACTTCATATTGGTGGTGTAAGGACAGCACTCTACAACTATCTGTTTGCCCGCAAGCACCATGGGCAAATGATTTTCCGCATTGAAGACACAGACTCCAACCGTTTTGTACCTGGAGCCGAAGAATATATCATCGAGAGTTTCAAATGGCTCGGCATCAAATTTGACGAAGGCGTCGGGATCGGGGGCTCCAAAGGCCCCTACCGCCAGTCTGAGCGTAAAGAAATCTACAAAGAATATGTTGACATTCTGCTACAAGCAGGTAAAGCATATATTGCCTTTGACACGCCGGAAGAACTCAACAAGAAACGTGAGGAGATACAGAACTTCCAGTATGATGCAACGACACGCATGTCAATGCGCAATTCTCTCACCTTGCCAGAAGAAGAGGTGCAAGCTCTCATTGCACGAGGCGACCAATATGTGGTACGCTTCAAGATAGAGCCAGGTGAAGATATTCATGTGTTTGACCTCGTTCGCGGTGATGTGGTTATCAACTCTTCCGTACTCGACGACAAAGTGCTCTATAAGAGTGCTGACCAACTGCCCACATATCATCTGGCAAACATCGTAGATGACCACCTCATGGAAATTTCACATGTTATCAGAGGTGAAGAATGGTTACCCTCCGCCCCACTCCACGTTCTGCTCTACCGTGCTTTCGGGTGGCAAGACACCATGCCGAAGTTTGCACACCTGCCGCTATTGCTCAAACCCGACGGTAAAGGCAAACTCTCCAAGCGTGACGGTGACAAACTGGGATTTCCTGTATTCCCATTGGAATGGCACGACCCCTCATCAGGACTCGTTTCAAGCGGCTTCCGCGAAAGTGGTTACCTGCCTGAAGCCGTCATCAACTTTCTGGCTCTCCTCGGATGGAACCCTGGCACAGAACAAGAGCTCTTATCAATGGACGAACTTATCAAATTGTTTGACATTCAGAAATGTTCCAAAAGTGGTGCTAAGTTTGACTACGTGAAGGGATGGTGGTTCAACCGCGAATACCTACTCATGAAAACAGATGAGGAGCTTGCTCCATCTTTTCTCGAAATTCTCACACAAAATGGCATCAATGCCACTATGGGGCAAGCGACTCAAGTCATTGGCATGATGAAGCAAAAGGTGGTGGAATACACCGATGGGCAGTCTGGTCAAACAAGAAAGCGTGGTGTCTCGTTCGTCAGGGACCTCTGGCCACTCTGCGACTTTTTCTTTGTCGCCCCAACAAGCTTTGACCGCAACGACAAGTTTGTCCGTAAGAATTGGAAAGAGACTACCTCCAGCGAGATGCAACAACTCGCCGACAAACTCAGGCGACTAGATGATTTCAGTGCAGAGAGCCAGAAAAACGCCATAGACACTTGGGCAGAAGAGACTGGCATTAAACCATGGAATGCTTGGCGCATCTGCCTTGTAGGTAAAGGTCAGGGACCTGACATGTACGAACTTGCCGCTTTCCTCGGCAAAGAAGAGACTCTCAGCCGCATGGAATTTGCCATACAAGCTCTGGCATAGTTCCACATCAGGCTTCTATACGCTGTCACAAACCGCATTTGCCAACGTTTTTCAAGTATGTATTCCATAGCAATATATTTATATATGTTCTGCGTGAACATAGCAGCAATCTTCAACAGAAAAGCCCGCCTGATTAAAGCTGGCCACTGCAAGACCTACAAAATTTTGCGCAACGGCATCAAGGAGGGAGAAGAGTATTTGTGGTTTCACGCTGCCTCATTGGGAGAATTTGAACAAGGGCGTCCTCTGATAGAAAAAATACGCAAGCAAAATCCACAATATAGGATTCTGTTAACATTCTTCTCGCCGTCAGGCTATGAAGTGCGTAAGGATTACAAGGAAGCCGATGTGTGTTGCTACCTGCCATTTGACACCATGCTGAATGCAAAGAAATTCATACGCATAGCAAAGCCCAAGATGGCATTTTTCATCAAGTATGAATTTTGGCAGAACTATATCACCGAACTACACCGCCATAACATTCCCACATATAGCGTTGCAAGCATCTTCCGCCCCAATCAGATATTCTTCCGTTGGTACGGGCATAAGTATCGCAACATATTGAAATGCTTTACACACCTGTTCGTACAAAACCAACAGTCCGTCAACCTGCTCAAACGGCTTGACATTGACTGCGCTACCGTTGTAGGCGACACACGCATGGACAGAGTGCTGCAAATACGGAAGACGGCAAAGAGCTTTCCCCTTTGCGAAGCATTTTGCCAGGAGGTTTCCGCCAACAGCCACATCATAGTGGCAGGCAGCAGTTGGCAACCCGATGAAGACATTCTGATAGATTATTTTAATAACCACTCCGAGCAACGCCTTATTCTTGCTCCTCATGTTGTGAGCGAGCAGCACCTTGCAGAAATTGAGAGCAAACTCCGCCGTCCATCGGTGCGCTATTCCAAGGCTACAGCCGAGACTGCAGCTCAAGCCCACTGCCTCATTATTGACTGCTACGGTCTGCTGTCATCTATTTACCGCTATGCTACCGTGGCCTATGTGGGTGGAGGCTTCGGGGCAGGTATACACAATGTACCCGAAGCGGCAGTCTACGGTGTACCTGTAATCATTGGCCCCAACAACCAACGCTTCCGCGAGGCTCGCGAGCTGATAAAAGAAGGTGGCTGTTTCGAAATACGAAACTCACAGGACTATATCTCAATCATTACACATCTCACCACCGACACACCATTTCTGCAGCATGCGTCACAGATTTCTCATGACTATATTTGCGCAAACGCTGGTGCAGTAGACAAGATTTACAACAGCATCTTCCAGACACAGTAACTTCGTCAACTTAATTTACATCTACTTTTTTCTCTTATTACGGCCAGGCATTCTTTGCTTTATTTGGCCGTTTCGCCCATTTGAACATTTTTCACTGATTGGACATTCAGAATTATTGATGTCCACTAAAAGTCAAAAGAACACGCCAGCACGACCAAATGACAACAAAAAAAGCGAGGCGCTCCGCCATGACATTGCTTGTTCATATCGGAGCGTCTCGCACATTTATAACGGAGCCTTATACTTGCATGCTATAAGACTGTTTCAAACTATCTTTGTTGTAATAGTGGTTTTGCTTTCATGCAGACATCCTTTTTCCTGACTTCGTCACTCAAAAAACACGTATTTTATAACTGGTTGATAAACA
>USTH01000046.1 GCA_900557555.1 uncultured Prevotellaceae bacterium
TGGGCCACCAAGACCGATGACGTGGACAGGCTGATAGACTTGCTGTAAATCAAAAACGGAGCCCACCCAGGGAAAAACTCCGTTTCAACACAATTCGGCCGTTTGGCCGTAATGACATAAACTCCGCATTTCGGCGGAAACGCATCTCCCTTTCGGGCGAAATGGAATTGCGTTTCCGCCGAAACGTTACTCCGTTTCGGCCGATGCGAGCCAGCAAGAAGGCTCTGTTCAACTCTTCAGAAGGCCCAAAAAGAAGCCGCCAACGTTTTTTTACTGCATCTTGTGAAAAAAGTGTACAGGCCCCGAACTCTCGCAAGTCAGAACACGGTGGGGTTCAGCAAAATGGTTTTACATATTGTTTTTGTTTTTTGCACACCCTATATTTTCGTGTGCAAAATAAATGTTAATAGTTCACCGCACAGTGTTGTTTTTCAAAGCAATAATATATATTTATTTAATAATTTAACTATTTTTGCCGACAAGTTTCACCCGAAACTGCACACCAACAGCAAATGTGCAGTTCTCCTCTAAACTCTCTATATGATAGAACGATTTCTAAAACAGACCAGCTTCAAAGATAACGAAGACTACACGCGCAACTTGCAGTTCATTGTACCCGAGAACTTCAATTTCGCCTATGACGTGATGGACAGATGGGCGGCAGAAGCACCCGACGACAACGCCATCATGTGGGTCAGCGAAACCGGAGAGGAGAAAGAGATTACATTTCTGCAACTCAAGGAGGAAAGCGACCGTGCCGCAAGCTACCTCATGAGCCTCGGCATCGGCCGTGGTGACATGGTAATGCTTATCCTGAAACGGCGCTATGAATTCTGGATTGCCACCATCGCCCTGCACAAGATAGGTGCCATTGCCATTCCGGCCACCCACATGCTCACCACACTAGACATTGTCTACCGAAACAACAAAGCGAGCATCAAGGGCATCATCTGCGTGGGCGAGGACTACGTGCTCACACAAGTGAAAAACGCCATGCCACAAAGCCCCACCGTAGAAGTGTTGGCAAGCATCGGCCCCAAGGTGCCCGAAGGTTTTCACGACTGGTGCAAAGAGGTTTGCGAGGCTCCCACATTTGTGCGTCCCGCCTTTGTAAACTCCAACGACGACATCATGCTCGTCTACTTTACCAGTGGCACCAGCGGCGAACCCAAGATGGTGGCCCACGACTTCACCTACCCCATAGGCCATATTCCGACAGGAGTGTTCTGGCACAATCTGCACCGCGGCAGCATACACCTCACCGTGGCAGACACCGGGTGGGCTAAGGCCGCTTGGGGCAAGCTCTACGGACAGTGGTTTGCCGGAGCAACAGTCTTTGTGTACTCCCACGAGAAGTTCAACGCCCTCAAGTTGCTCAAAGTGATGGAACACTACAAGGTGACATCATTCTGTGCGCCACCTACCGTCTACCGCTTTCTAATACACGAAGACCTTTCGCAGTTTGACCTCAGCTCACTCGAACACTGCACCACAGCAGGCGAAGCACTTAACCCCTCTGTATTTGAGCGTTTCAAGGCCATCACAGGCATCACTCTATACGAAGGATTCGGACAGACCGAAACCACCATGACTCTCGGCACAATGCCATGGACAACCCCAAAGCCCGGAAGCATGGGCATCCCGAATCCACAATACGACATAGCCCTCTTGCGTCCTGATGGCACGCCTTGCAACGACAACGAAAACGGAGAGATTGTAGTCCGCACTCCCAACGGCAAGCCAATAGGCCTGTTCAAAGAATACTACAACGACCCCCAGCTAACCCATGAGGTGTGGCACGACGGTCACTATCACACGGGCGATGTGGCATATCGCGACCAAGACGGCTACTACTGGTTTGTAGGCCGCACCGACGATGTCATCAAGAGCAGCGGATACCGCATAGGGCCCTTTGAAGTGGAAAGCGCCCTAATGAGCCACCCTGCAGTGGTGGAGTGCGCCATTACCGGAGTGCCCGACGACTTGCGTGGCATGGTCATAAAGGCCACTGTGGTAATTAGCAAGACATGGCACGGTGTCACGGGCGATGCTCTGGTCAAGGAACTGCAGGAACACGTCAAACACATCACCGCACCCTACAAGTATCCGCGCATAGTGGAGTTCGTTGAAGAACTACCCAAAACCATCAGCGGCAAGATACGACGTGTGGAGATACGCGAGAAAGACAATGCAAAATAATCACATAGGATAGTTGTTAAAAATAACTACACCTATTGGTTTGGTTTCTCTCCGCCATCCTTTTTCATGAAAATCCTCTTGCGAAGTTCCTCGCACAAGCTGGCCGTTTTCATCCTGCGGTCATTGAATTGTCTCCTTAATATGAGATTGGGAATGCCGTCCTTGGACTCTTGCAATTTATAGTCGGACAATCACTTATCACTATCAACGCGCTCTGTCTATGCCGTCAGGGATAGGGCCACCACTTCCAAGTCAGAAAACTTAGGAACAGAACCACTGCGTGGAACATTTCCCGATTCCTTGACAATATTTCCAGAGAATTGCTTGCATACCTCAAGCATTTTGACGACTTTTGTAAAAAGGTTGCACCTACGGTGATTTAAACTTAATGTTTTAAATTCCACTAAGTTACTAAAAATCAGCGACACGTGTATCTTTTCACTCTTATTTATCAACTTAAATTAATTTCGCCAACGAGTTAAAAGAACATTATTTATTTCAGTATATGGGTAGAGAAACAAACACTCCAAAATGGCTGGAAGAGCTGGCAAAGGCAAACAATGAAATGTCATGTCGTAGAAACTATGCCGACAAGGCAGTTGAGAATTTGCTTGAAACCATAAAGGAATTCCGCCTTTGCGAGAGCATGACGCTTGACGAATGGCAGGCTTTTTACAAAGATAAAATCGGGGCGCAATACGCCATTTCCACCATGCTCATGGCAAGCGGTGAACTTGAATTAGTCTGCCCAACCAGGGATGAATTTATTGAAAAACTGCTTTATTAAGCAACAGGCCATAATGGTGCTGTTTAGGCTCTACCCTATGCCTGTATTCTTACACAAAAAGGGCGAGAAAGTGCGTTTTTAGATATATAACTCGCTGAATATTCGGAAACTATTAGTATCTTTGCATTTTGGAAGTTGTGTATCGTGGAGTTATGGACTTTTCTCCCCTGCACAGGCTATCCACCCTAACTCAAACAATTAGAGAAATAATAACTTAACAAGCATCAAAAGAATATGAGTCTTAACATCGTAGTCTTAGCAAAGCAGGTGCCAGACACACGCAATGTGGGTCCTGATGCGATGACACCAGAGGGTACGGTAAACCGTGCCGCCCTGCCTGCCGTCTTCAATCCCGAAGACCTCAACGCACTTGAACAAGCTCTCCGCCTGAAGGAGCAATTCCCTGGTTCAAAGATTTCAGTATTGACCATGGGTCTGCCCAAATCAGCAGAAGTAATCCGCGAGGCCCTCTACAGAGGCGCCGACGAGGGTTATGTAGTAACCGACCGTCCACTTGGCGGGGCCGACACTCTGGCCACCAGCTACACTCTCAGCCAGGCCATAAAGAAAATCGGTGACTACGACATTATTCTCGGCGGCCGTCAGGCCATCGACGGAGACACCGCCCAGGTAGGTCCGCAGATTGCAGAGAAACTCGGTCTCACACAAGTGACCTATGCCGAAGAAATAATAAGCCTTGACCCCAAGGCAAAGAGAATAGTCATCAAGCGCCACATCGACGGAGGCGTAGAGACAGTGGAAGCACCACTGCCACTTGTGGTGACTATTAACGGCAGCGCCGCTCCATGTCGCCCACGCAACGCCAAGCGCGTGATGAAATACAAAAACGCCACCGCACCCGCCGAGCGCACCCCAGAGCAGAACGCAGCTCTCGCCGACATGCTTAACAAGAAGCCTTACCTCAACATCACACAGTGGGGCGCAGCCGACATTGATGCCGACCCTGCCCAGATAGGCAAGGCTGGCTCCCCTACCAACGTAAAGGCAGTGCAGAACATTGTGTTTAAGGCCAAAGAGAGCCGCACCCTCACAGCATCTGACGAAGATATAGACAACCTGATTGTTGAACTCCTGAACGATAAGATTATTGGCTAATATGAACAACGTATTTGTATATTGCGAGATTGAAGGCACAACAGTAAAGGATGTCTCTCTCGAACTTCTGACAAAAGGCCGCAAACTCGCTGACACTCTCGGAGTGGAGCTGGAATGCATCATTGCGGGCAATGGTCTTGCAGGTGTTGAAAAACAAGTGATGAAATATGGCGTCGACAAGGTGCATGTGTTTGATGCTGAGGGACTGTTTCCCTACACCTCCAACCCTCACACCGCCCTTGTGGTAAAACTGTTCAAGGAAGAGAAACCCCAGATATGCCTTTTGGGAGCCACCGTCATAGGCCGCGACCTCGGCCCACGTGTAAGTTCTGCCCTGTTCAGCGGCCTCACTGCCGACTGCACCGAGCTTGAAATCGGTGACTTCGACATGAACGTGCGCAACGCCGAAGGCAAGATGGAGAAGAAACACTATGAGCAGCAGCTCTACCAGATACGCCCTGCCTTTGGCGGCAACATCGTGGCTACCATCGTCAACCCCGAACACCGCCCACAGATGGCAACCGTACGCGAGGGCGTGATGAAGAAAGAAGTGCTCGACGAAAACTACAAGGGACAGGTAGTCAACCACGACGTGGCAAAATATGTGCCTGAAACAGAATATGTGGTAAAGGTACTCGACCGCCATGTGGAGAAAGCCAAACACAATCTCAAGGGCGCCCCTATTGTCGTGGCAGGTGGCTATGGTATGGGGTCAAAGGAAGGTTTCGATATGCTCTTTGAACTCGCCAAGGAACTTCACGCCGAAGTGGGTGCCAGCCGTGCCGCTGTTGATGCAGGGTTCTGCGACCACGACCGTCAGATAGGCCAGACGGGTGTTACCGTGCGCCCCAAGGTTTACATAGCCTGTGGCATCTCTGGCCAGATACAACACATTGCCGGCATGCAGGAGTCTGGCATAATCATCTCTGTCAACTCTGATGAGAATGCGCCCATCAACACCATAGCAGACTATGTCATCAACGGCACTGTAGAAGAGGTTGTGCCAAAACTCATCAAGTACTACAAGAAAAACAACAAGTAACACACCATGGCAAACTATTATAACGAAGAGATTAAGTTTCAGCTTAGTCACCCACTGATGAAACGCATCGTTGAGCTCAAGGAGCGCAACTTTGCCGACAAGGACGAATTTGACTACGCCCCTCAGGACTTTGAGGACGCAATGGACTCCTACGACCGCATTCTTGACCTCACTGGCGACATCGCCGCCAACATCATAGCCCCTAACGCCGAAGATGTTGATGCTGAAGGCCCCCACTGCGAGAACGGCCGTGTGCGCTATGCCTCAAAGACCTACGAGAACCTTGACGCCACCACTAAGGCTGGTCTGAACGGCGTGACCATGCCGCGCCGCTATGGTGGTCTCAACTTCCCGTGCGCCCCTTATACGGCCATCAACGAGATGATTGCGACAGCCGATGCCGGATTTGAAAACATCTGGTCACTACAAGACTGTATCGAGACCCTCTACGAGTTCGGCAGCGAGGACCAGCGCCAGCGTTTTGTGCCACGCGTATGTAAGGGTGAAACAATGTCAATGGACCTCACCGAACCTGATGCCGGCTCCGACCTTCAGAGCGTGATGCTCAAGGCCACTTATGACGAAAAGGAAGACTGCTGGCGACTCAACGGTTGCAAACGTTTTATCACCAACGGCGACTCTGACATTCACCTCGTGCTTGCGCGCTCCGAAGAGGGAACAAAAGACGGCCGCGGCCTCTCAATGTTCATCTACGACAAGAATCAGGGTGGCGTCAACGTGCGTCGCATTGAAAACAAACTCGGCATACACGGTTCGCCTACCTGCGAGCTGGTCTACAAGAACGCCAAGGCAGAACTATGCGGTGACCGCAAGCTCGGCCTTATCAAATACGTCATGGCACTGATGAACGGCGCACGTCTCGGCATTGCTGCCCAATCTGTAGGCATCAGCCAGGCCGCTTACAATGAAGCACTCGCCTACGCCAAAGACCGCAAGCAGTTCGGACAAGCCATCATCAACTTCCCTGCCGTCTACGAGATGCTGGCCAACATGAAGGCCAAACTTGATGCCGGCCGTTCACTGCTCTACATGACAGCGCGCTATGTTGACATCTACAAGTGTCTGGAAGACATCGCCCGCGAGCGTAAGCTCACTCCCGAAGAGCGTCAGGAGCAGAAGAAGTACTCGCGCATGGCCGACGCCTTCACTCCGCTGGCCAAAGGCACCAATTCGGAGTACGCCAACCAGAACTCCTACAACTCTATCCAGATACACGGCGGTTCAGGCTTTATGCTCGAATATGCCTGTCAGCGTCTCTACCGAGATGCCCGCATCACTTCTATCTATGAGGGAACTACCCAGTTGCAGGTCGTTGCCGCCATACGCTATATCACCAACGGCACATACCTCAACATTATCCGCGAAATAGAGCAGGAGACTGTCAGCGCCGAGATGCAGCCACTCTTCGACCGCGCCAAGGCCCTCACTGCAAAACTCGAAGCGTGCGTGAACTACATAAAGGAGGCCCAAAACCAAGAACTTCAGGACTTGGCAGCACGCCACCTCTATGACATCACCGCCAACACCATGATGGCACATCTCATCACACTCGATGCCAGCCGTGCACCAGAACTCTTCGCCAAGAGCGCACAGGTGTTCCTCAACATAGCCGAGGCTGAGGTGGAGAAGAACGAAAAATACATTCTCAACCTCAACGCCGACCAGTTGGCAAACTACAGGCAACAGGAGGGATAAGCCAAACAGACATACATGCCAAATGCCCGTTGTGTGCATTTGGCATAACGTTATAAATCACAGTCACGGGTTTCATTTGAATGAAGCCCGTGATTTTTTTGCATTTCTTTTTGCAAAAACGGAGGAAATTTTCTATCTTTGCCAACATACTCATATATTACCCCATCTACCATGACACAGACTAACAACAAGTTACGGGGAAAATCTATTGTACACAAGAGTATTCTTATACTCATGGTTGCACTTTATTGTTCCTGCTTCCCAACAAAATCATACTCCCAAACAGGCAAGAAAGCCATACTCTACAAAAACGGTGTAGAACTGCACTGCATAGATTGCGACAGTATTTCCATCAGAATTACCGACGAGCCTGACATTCCGGATTTCCCCGACAACGTGTTTGTTTTATACAACCGTGATGTTTATTGCGGCAAAAAGGTCAATCTTTACAAGCCTGATGGCACTTTGTTTCGCCCCTACAGAGCTTGTTATTTTAAAGTGCACAAGAAAGACTGGTATTATTTAGGCAAAGAGACTTTAACCGAGGGAGAGCGAGACTACGACATTGTCCATGTCTGGAAAAACGGGGAATACTTTTATGGGTATCAAGCTAAAGACATCTGGGATTTTTATATGGGCATGGAAGTGGACGGAGAGGATCTGTATCTTTACGGATATACGGGAGAAAACAATGATTTCTTCTACCAGCATAACGAAACCTTCAATTACCGTTACCGCTCCCCTAAAAAATACGTAAGGGATTTTTTGGTCAACGAAGGCAAGAAATATTTTGTGTACTACTTGGAAGTGGAGCCCTCGTTTCATTCCGGCAACAGCTGGGTTTCACCAGTGAGAATTGTCGGTGTGGAATGTGACGGCAACATGACGGAACTTCAAGAAAGAGACGGCACAAAATTCGACAATACAATAGGGGAATGTAAAATTCACAACGGGAAACCATATGTCTGTGGAAATACACGTATCAAATCTTCTCCCCAAACACTCGGAGACAACCCTCCTGACATATTTCATGGATTCATCACTTGCCCTGGTGATTTCTACCATGAACTAAAAGACACACACGTTGTTGAGAAATTGGACGTTGACGACAACGGCACATATTATGCAGTAGCACTACTACAAACTTCTAACAATAGAAGAAACTGGGCAGTTTATTCAAACGGGAAGAAACTATACGAGCTGCCTGTCCCTGAATATCTTGACGATTCCTTAACTAAAATTACGCGACTCAGTATAGGAGGAGTGTCAGTAATAGACCACAAGGTGTATGTCTATGGTCAGTTTATTGGCATACAAGAAGACGACGGAGACCACGATTATCTTTATGCTGGTTTTCTATATAAAGACGGAGAATTGATATGGGGCCCAAGTCCCGACAATGAGATTTCAGACATAAAAAAGAAACAACAGAAATGAAAAGACTTTCTATTTTGATTGGTTGCATGTGTGTTGCATTCTTTGTCAATGCACAATCGCTGTATTACATACACAACGGAGTTCACTCCGACCTGCTCTCCATGGAAAGGCTGAAGAAATTCGTCATCTATAAAGACCACATAAAACTCTTGGCTTCTGACGATAGCGAGATAGCCTCTCTGGAAATAACCGACAAGATGTCGTTTGTGATAAAAGACAACGACACTGATCCGTCTGCCATTAAGGACTCCCGAACTGCACGGGGTGACGGATATGACATAGACTTCGAGGCAGGATGCATACATCTGTACAACGTTTCGAAAGGAACAAAAGCCTTTCTCTACAACCTCAACGGACGACTCGTAAAAGAATTCAGAGTTACGGAAAACCAAATCAACACATTGCCGATTTCAGATATTCCGCAAGGCTACTATATTCTATCCTTAGGGCCGAAGTCGCTAAAGTTTAAAAAATGACAACATGAAGAAACCGTTTACATTGATTTGCCTTGTTGTTCTCGGCCTTAATTGTGCGGCGCAAAACAAAAAGGTCATGGAGTTTTATCTGCACGGTGAGCAACAACTGATGGTAAATATGTCAGGCATTGACAGTGTTGTGTGGGTGGCAAGAGACACCGCACCTGACGAACCTCAGCCTGAGGCCATTGACCTCGGCCTCTCTGTTAAATGGGCGTCGTTTAATGTCGGTGCAAAAAAGCCAGAAGAATATGGTGATTATTTCGAGTGGGGAGAACCGACAACCAGCATTACCATTGTCAACGAGTCAACCTACAGATGGTATGACATCAATACCAAACGCCTCACAAAATACTGCACAGACCCAGCCTATGGCATTGTAGACAACAAGAAAACATTAGATCCTGAAGACGATGCCGCTCATGTAGCTTGGGGAAAGGGATGGCGCATTCCCACAATCGCCCAGATTGACGAACTTATAACGAAATGCAATTGGCGTTGGACCACCTTCAACGGTATCAATGGTTATATAGTCTCCAGCAAGAAAAACAGCAACTATATCTTTTTGCCTGCGGCCGGCTTTGTGGCTTATACAGGTATTGCAAACTGCAACATCGTTGGCAGCTATTGGTCCCGATCTCTCTTTACGGAATACAGCTATGACCAAGGGGCTTGCCTGCTCAGTATTTCTTCGGAGAGAGTCAGTGGCTCAAGAGGCTGGAGCCCACGCTTCCATGGTCGCAGCATCCGCCCTGTCTGTAAGTAGCAGAAGGTATCAATGGCAGGCATCGCACAATAACCCTCGTCACATCTTTCTCTATTGCCCTACACGCCTACTGTTGTTTATTCTTATTGGCAAACAACACTATCGTGTAGGGCTACTACTATATCTACCTCATCTTCCGCACAAGGAAACCTTTGCGGACAGCACTAACCGTGCTTGCCGGCCACATGGGTTAAACCCAAATCGGTCATTAGGTCGTAACCGACATCTTTTTTATCACTTCGTAAAGGCTAACGACCAAACCGCACGATTCGTGAAAAGATAGGACTTCCTATCTTACCATACTCATAGAAAAAAGACTGTAGCGCACCCCGATTGCTTCACAGTCTTTTTTCTATGAGTTGACAGTGCAGTTTTCACAATAAAGCGTTATTTTTGCAACAAAACAAAAACACGCAGACAGACTATGAACGTAAGAATAGACCCTTCTTGGCAACAACACATCGGGGCCGAGTTCGACAAACCCTATTTTGCCAATCTCGCAAGCTTTGTGAAGCAGGAGTATGCCACGACAACGTGCTATCCGCCAGGTCAACTGATTTTCAATGCCTTCAACCTCTGTCCTTTTGACAAAGTAAAGGTTGTAATTATCGGCCAAGACCCCTACCATGAACCAATGCAGGCACAGGGGCTGAGTTTCTCCGTGGCCGACGGGGTGGCGCTGCCTCCCTCGCTACAAAACATATTCAAAGAGATAAGCAACGACTTAGGCAAGCCCATGCCGCAGTCAGGCGACCTGACCCGCTGGGCACGCCAAGGAGTGTTGTTGCTC
>USTH01000047.1 GCA_900557555.1 uncultured Prevotellaceae bacterium
ATACAAAATACTATGAAACAAAAAAACGTCCCCAGTACTTTTCCACTGAGCCGTTAAAGGTGGCGGTACTTTTTGGGTTGAAAATCTCGTTTTTTTATCCAAAAGTTCTCTGTTTTCTGCAAAAAATGCTATCTTTGCATTTCAGTCAATTTTTTATTAGTATCTTGACCCAAATAATAGATTAACACCATGAAGAAATTTTCGATTTTTGCGGTAGGCTTAGCGTTAAGCCTATTTATGTTTGCCCCTCAGGGCACACAGGCCCAGTCGTATCAGACTAAGTGGCATTGGAACGAGGGAACCATTGAACTTGAATCCCCCGCTCGTCCTGCGGGCCAGAAAGATGTCCTAAACCTTGCCTTGCCGGCAGAACCCATTGTGCGTGTGGCATTTGTCGGGCTTGGCATGAGAGGTCCGGGTGCTGTGGAACGTTTCACCCATATCAACGGTGTGCGCATTGTTGCTCTCTGTGACTATGAGCCAAGCCGTGTAGAGGCCTCACAGAAAATACTCCAGAATGCCGGACTCCCTGAAGCGGCTTCATATTCTGGTGCAAAAGGTTATGAGGAGCTTTGCAAAAGAGAAGATATCAACCTTGTTTATATTGCTACTGATTGGGATCACCATTTCCCGGTAGCAAAATGTGCACTTGAAAACGGAAAGAACACTGCTATCGAGGTTCCCTCAGCGCTTAATCTGCAACAGTGCTGGGATCTCGTCAATCTTGCAGAGCAGAAACAGCTTCACTGCATGATTCTTGAGAACTGCTGTTATGACTGGTATGAGATGAATGCTCTGAACATGGCTCAACACGGAGTGTTTGGCGAGGTGCTTCGTGCCGAAGGCGCTTATATTCACAATCTTGATTCATTCTGGGACTACTACTGGAAAAACCCTGACGGCTCTGATCCCGACAAGCTTGGCTGGCGCATGAAGTACAACAAAGACTATCGCGGCGACCTCTATGCCACTCATGGTCTGGGCCCTGTGGCACAAGCTCTTGACATCCACCGTGGTGACCGTTTCAGAACCCTTGTTGCCATGGACACAAAAAGCAGTCACGGCAAAGCCTATGTAGAGAAGAAGACAGGCAGACCATGCAATGACTTCCGCAGCGGTGACCACACCACAACTCTTATGCGCACGGAAAACGGCAAGGTAGTGGAAATTCAGCACAATGTGATGAATCCGCAACCATACAATCGTCTTTACAAGCTGACAGGTACCAAGGGCTATGCCACAAAATATCCGGAACCACGCTTTGCTCTTGATGCTTCAACCCTTAAAGATGCTGGTGTGCCAGTTGTAGACAAGCTCAACAGCCATGATTTTATGCCTGCTGACGAGCAAGCCAAGCTCGAGGCCAAGTATCTTCATCCTATTCTTGCCAAGTACGGTGCCATGGCTAAGGAAGTGGGCGGCCACGGAGGAATGGACTTCATTATGGACAGTCGTCTTGTTTACTGTATGCAGAACGGTCTGCCTCTTGACATGGACGTATATGACCTTGCTGAGTGGTGCTGTCTTGGTGAACTCGGTGCTTTGTCAATGGATCACAACTGTGCTGCAGTGTCGTTCCCTGACTTCACTCGTGGCAATTGGGACAAGCAGAAGGGCTTCAAGCACGCTTATGCCACCCCCGAACAGGAGAAGCAGACAGAGGCAATAGCAGAGGCCTATACACAAACCCTCAAAACCAAGGGACCAGAGGCTGCAGAAAAGGAACTCAAGAAGATGTTGAAGAAGCTTAACGCAACGAAAAAGTAGGCTTCACATCATAGAATATTTTACAGAACCGGAATGTTGTCAAATGCCGACGACATTCCGGTTCTTTTTTTGGGGGAAAGCAAATTGCAAACAACAAGGAATTTGTCCTTTTAGTCTGCAAAATGATATCTCTACCATGGCTTTTTGAAAAGAGAATGGCATGCTTTGATGTAGTGTGAAAGATTTTTTGTGATGTTTTTGTATAAAGCTTGTATTAAAAAGTGTGTTGTTTCTGAAAAAATGTGTAAATTGCACGCCATATTGACCATTAAGTACTCAAATTGAAATCAAATGCTATGAATATGAAGTTGAAAAATGTCTTGATTGCGTTTGCGCTCTTGGTGAGCGCTCTGAATCTTGTCAGTTGTAAAGACAACGTTGACGAGTCCAATATGTATACCTTTGTGGGAAAGCTTATGGCTGACTATATTGACGAGGACGAATCCTTGTCAAAGTTCAGTTACCTTACAAAACGTGTAAAACTGAGCGATAATTCGGAGTCAACGGTTCATGACCTTCTGTCGGCCCGTGGCAACTTTACTTGTTTCGCACCGACCAATGAGGCAGTGCAGCAATATCTGGACTCGCTTTACAACACACCGGGTTATGACATAACCCAAACGCCTGACTCTACAGCGCAGTTCATTGTAAACAACTGTCTGATTGACCACAAGGACAGCGAAGCCCTCTTTTCCACGTCATTCTTGGAGGGTACGATAGAGACCCAATCGTTTGCAGGACGTTTCGTGACAATCAACTTTGATACTATCACGGGTGGCACATATATTGACAAGTTTTCTCGCGTCATCAGCCGCGACATAGAAGTGGAAAACGGCATTGTTCACAAGGTCAACAAGGTGGTGGCTCCTACGGTGTCGTCGCTTGCGGCCTTGATAGAGGCCACTCCATATCTTCAGGTGTTCGCCAACTTGCTCAAGCTAACAGGATATGACGAGCAACTGGCATCGGCATTTCGTGATATGGAATATGAGAAGAACCACCCGGTAGAGGGACTTGGAACACCCACCGAAACAGGTGACAAGCCTGTGCCTTGTCCGGAGCACCGCGACTTCGGCTTTACGGCATTTGTGGAAGTAGACAGCCTGTATGAAAAGAAATTCGGCTTCAAGGTGCAAAAGGAGAATGGCCAGATATCCAACTGGGACGAAGTGTTTGCTGTTATTAAAGAAAAGTGCAGGGAATTCTATCCTGATGCGAAGAGCAACGACCTCAAGAGTGACGAAAACGCCGTACACCAGTTTGTAGGCTATCACCTCATAGACCGTTCGGTGCCTTACAACCTGCTGAATGTGCATTATAATGAACAGGGATACGGTTATAAATATCCCGAAAACCTCAGCATTGACACCTGGTGTTATTATCCTACACTTTCGCAGCATCGCATAATGAAGATTATGGAGGGCAAACAGATTAACGGCAAACGCATCAACCGTTATGTGTCAAAACGCGATTATTCTAACTTTAGTGAGGTAGAAGTTCCTCGGCAGGGCATTCTGCTTCGCAATTATGGTGACAATGCGGCTCTCAACGGTTATTTCTATACAATCGATGATATTCTCGTCTATGACAAAGATGTTCCTAACAAGGTGCTCAACGAACGCATGCGTTATGATCTTTGTGACCTTTTGCCCGAGCAGATGTCTTCAGGCTATCGCCGAATCACTACAGGTAATGCAACAAAGGGTCTCAACATTCCTACAGGTTACTTCGAAAACATGACGTTCACCGAAGACAGCCGTGTGGTTTATCTCGGAGCCTGGGGTGCCCAGTGGCAGAATTATCAAGGTGACGAGTATAACATTGTTGGCCAGTATGACGTGACCATCAAGTTGCCGCATGTGCCTTATTATGGCACCTACGAGCTTCGCCTCGGTTTGCAAAACCTCAACACACGCGGAATGTGTCAGGTATATTTCGGCACTAACAAGAACAATCTTGAAGCGACAGGTCTTCCATTGGATATGCGTGTGTATACCAATCACGACATCACGGGCTTTGCAGAAGACGATCGTAACGGTGATGTAGATATCGACACCGAAACCAAGAAGCGTATGCGCCTGAAAGGCTACCTGAAGGCACCAAAATATTTCGGTCCTGCGAGTTCGGCAGCCGTTACAAGCCATTACCGCAACAATGAGCGTGTATTAAGGGGCATTATCTATACAGGTAATTTTGACCCGAAAGAGACATACTACATCCGTTTGAAATCTGTGCTCGAAAACACAACGACCCAGCTGTTCCTCGATTACATAGAACTCTGTCCGAAGTCGATTTATGCCGGGCAGTATGAAGAGGACGAATGGTAAGCATCGTGACAAGAAGTTTCTTGTGTGCATAGCACAAGAGGCTGTGTAGCGTTTTTGGTTGCGCCCCAAAAGTTAGACAACATAACTTTTGGGGCGCAGCTTCTGTTTTCCACCGTCTTTCTGTTGCATATTGCCACAATACGGCCTCGGAGCTCGACTTTGGCGGCTCATCAGACGAGTTTTTCACATTCCACTAATTTAGTGGATTTGTGTCCGCTAAGTTAGCTGACAATAGTCCACTAAGTTAGCTGACACGTGTCTGTTAGTTAGCGGAATGACATTTGTTGCGGTCACGGCGTTTTCAGACCGCCCTCGTGTGTTGTTGTGTTTGTGCGTCAGCCAGTGTCAAAAAATCAATGTAATGCTTTGTCGTGAACTAAAAGAAAGGTAAATTTGTCGGTAATTAATCATGGCTCCTCCAGCTTGAATAGTAAGACTCGGTGGGGGTGCCTAAATTGTTTCCAATGGCAGAAAAGATGAACACACTGACTGTTTGCAGAGCTTCGGCGGGTACTGGCAAGACTTACACACTGGCGTCACGATACATAGCATTACTTATGGACAGTGACGGTGACTTTCTGTATCGCAACATTCTGGCCGTAACGTTCACAAACAAGGCCACGGCAGAAATGAAACAGCGCATACTGTCTTACCTGTATCTCATTGCAGAGGGTGGCGAGGATAATGCTGAACGAAAGGGATTTCTCGCCAACATGGTCAGGTATATGCGCCGTGGCGTTGACAGCAAAAACAGAGATGAGCTGCGGCACAAAGCCCGGCGTGTATGCCACTATATTCTTGAGGATTACGACAACATGAAAGTGGTGACGATAGACTCTTTCTTGCAGACCCTTATAGCTGGCATAGCGCAAGCTGTAGGTATTGGGGCCTCTTTTAATGTAGTGCTCGACATCAACCATGTCATTTCCACCGCTATAGATGAAATCATGACCACCCATATCGACGACAACACCTTTACGAAGCCCCTGTTGACCAGATATGTGGAGGAACAGTTTGAGGATGAAAAAGGATGGGACGTGAGGTCAAAGCTTCTGGCCATGGCAAAGGAGATTTTTCAGGAGACGGTGCAGAAAGAAGACCATGAGCGTATTCTTGACGTAGAGGTTCTGGGTCGTTATCAGAGAGAGATGGCCCGAGTGTATTACGCTGAAGTGGCAAGGATGCAGCCTGTCTACAACAAGGTGTGCAACTGCAGACGTGACAACGAGATAGACGGTGGTGCATATTACTACGACATGATAACCCGTGTGAAGAAAACCCTCGACAAGTCCGCAAGTGAGAGTGACGTATTCAGAGGTCTTTCTGACAGAAGTTTCAACAGCCTTGTGTCTGATAAGTTTCTGAAAAAGGTTGCCTCCTCAGACCCAGAAAGACCCCGTGAGGTACAGTCGGCATTGGAGGCTATGCACCTGTTGTGCGGGGAGCTGAGGGAGAAATATCTTGTTTACAAGATTACAAACGAATATCTTAATGACCTCATGCTAATGACATCAGTAAAGAATCGCATGAATGTCAATTTGAAAGAGGCCAACAGCATCTTACTTGCGAGCACAGCTTATGTGCTGTCGCAGAGCCTGAAGCCAGGCGATGCCGACTTTATACTTGAAAAGGCCGGCATACGGTTCAGGCATATAATGATAGACGAGTTTCAAGACACGTCCACTCTGCAATGGCAGGTGTTCAGTCATCTGGTGAGCGAGGTGCTCGGTTCTGGCGGCACCACGTTGATAGTGGGAGACGTCAAGCAGAGTATCTATCGGTGGCGCAACGGCGACTATACTATAATGGAGAATCTGAATGCATCAACCCCATTGTTGGGTGCCTTTTATGATGAGAATTCAGAGATGCTGACACGCAATTTCCGAAGTCAGGCCAACGTGGTGGAGTTCAACCTGTCTCTGTTTGACCGCCTGACTCGATTGGACGACTCTTTGGCGCAGTTGCGAAATCTCTATCAAGAGGGCGAGACCGGCTATACCAAAGAACACCTTGACGACTTCCACAAGTATGGCACCACTCATAACGGATATGTGCAGTACAGGGTTTACCCCTATGCACCTGGCAGGGTGAGAAAGGAACTAAGTGATGCCCAGCAGTCAGCGAGATACCAGTTGGTGACCCAACAGATTGCCAGCCAAATGTTTGAAGATATAAGAGCACTGTTAGACAGAGGGGCAAGACCTGCCGACATCTTGATTTTGATACGCAACAAGTCGGAGATTGGCACCATCGTAGAGGCGTTTGATGACACAGAACTCCCCAGACGCGGTGTTGCACTCAGTTCCAACGACAGCTTCTTGTTGGAGAGGTCTGTGTCGGTGATGCTCATTGTCAGTGCTTTGAAATATGTGTTCTGCTCTGATTCCATTTCAGGAGAATACCTCACGTCTCACGGCAAGGATGTCGACAGACTGATGCTGTGTGACAAGAGAATGCCACTGTATGAATTGGTCGAGAAGATTGTAAACATTCTTTTTGCCGATGTCGACAAGGAGGTGCATGCTGACGACATGAACTACATTGACTGTTTCATGGACAACCTGCGCTCTTATGTCAATAATTACGGTTCTGATGCAAAGGCCTTTGTTGTCTACTGGGACGACGAACTTCACAAGACCGCCATTCCCGCCACCGGCAATGACGGCATTCGCATAATGACCATACACACTTCCAAGGGTCTTGACGCCAAACATCTGTTTGTTCCGTTCTGTTCATGGAAACTCAGCACAGAAGCTGACAACCGCAAAACAAAACTGTGGGTAACGCCACAGGCAGACATCGGAGGCGACAGTAATATTGCTGTGCCATATAAGATTCCCGTGACGTTCAGGTCGGCTTTAAGGGAAGTGGCCTATGAACAGGCATACAGTGCCGAGAAGAAGGCACAGCTGGTGGACAACCTTAACCTTCTGTATGTGGCCTTGACCCGTGCGGCAGACAATCTGTTTGTCTACAGTCCGATTAGCTTCAGGTCGCTGACGGAATACAGTCCCAACACGGTGGGCGACCTCGTTTTTGAATGTTTGTCAGGTGAGGAGGTGGAGCCGGGAGTAACTCTTGGCGAACAGGTCAGACACGAATGGGACAATTGCGAGGAGGGTTCTCCTGCCTTCGGGCAATATTCTATTGGTGCCGAACCGTTTGTATGGTTGCGAGATGCTTCGCACAAAGCCGATGCCGCAACGCAGCCATCGCCCTTTGAATACAGCTATTCGGACGACGATATGTTGAAGTTCAGATATTACTCTGCTCATGGCAGCATCTCTTTCAAGCAGTCGCAAGAGTCGATGTTATACCATCCGGGTGAAGCTGGTGGCAAGACGGCTTCATACATCGATGCCGGTGTGTTGCGTCATAACATTCTGTCTGAAATCAGAACCAAGGCCGATGCCGACAAGGTCGTTGACAAGTATTATGCCAAAGGAACTATAGAAACAAAAGAAGAGGCCCTTGAAATAAAGAGAGAGCTTGACGACGCTTGGAGAAAGTGGCCGGAAATGGCCGACTGGTTCGGAGGCGGTTGGAAGCTGTTGCGCGAGGTGACTCTGCTTTGTCCTTCGGGCCATGGCGAAAGCGGAAAACAGAACGCCCTCATGCGTCCTGACCGAGTAATGATAAAAGGCCGGAAAGCCGTTGTGCTGGATTTTAAATTTGGAAAGCACAACAATTACAAGTACTCCGAGCAAGTGAAAGATTACGTGCAGGCGTTGCGCTTGATGGGCTATGCCGATGTGGAGGGTTATCTGTGGTATGGTTTCGACAACGAACTTGTCAGAGTAAGCTGATGCCACACGTGGCTGGTGCGTGTCTGTAAGTGATGGGCGGTTTATTAAAAATACAATCAGAGAGAGATGGAATTTTTGAGATTTGTTGTCAACGACCTCTACAAAAAATTTGAGGGACAACTTGAAAACGTTACAGTGGTCTTGCCTACCCGCAGGGCAGCGTTGTTCATAAGGAAGTATCTTGCCGAGCTGGCCGGAGACAAACCCGTGTGTGCCCCGCAGTGTACAACGATAACCGATATGTTTGACTCGCTGTGTGCGCTCAGGTCGGTTGACGAGATAAAGGCCGTGTGTCTGTTATATGAAATCTACAAGCAGAAGACGGAAAACATCTGCACCGCCAACCCCACATTGACGCTCGACTGTTTTTATAGTTGGGGGCGCCAACTCATTGCAGACTTCGACAATGTAGACAAGAACTATATCGACTCTACCGGAGAGGAAATCTTCAGAAGCTCTGCCGAGGCTCACGAGTTTGACAAAGACAATCTTGACAACGAGGTGAAAGAGCGAATCATGAACCTCGTGCGTGGCCAGACGTCAGATGCCGCGGGCCAAAGCCCCGCAGACCGCAATGCCGAAGATGGGGAGTCGTTCCGAAAAACCTTTGAACAGGTGTGGCAGCAGTTGCCAGCCATATACAAAGAATTCTCCCAGAGGCTGCTGAGGGAGAACTGCGCCCTTGAGGGTGCGCGCAACAAGTGGGTAGTGCGCAACTTCGAAACCCTTTGGCAAGACATCAGCGACACCACGTTTGCCTTTGTGGGCTTCAATATTCTGTCTGCTACCGAGCGAACCCTTATGCGCCTCATCGACAACAAGCAGAAAGCCCTGTTCTATTGGGACTATGACGCAGCCTTTGACGAGGCCGAACCCTTTATTCCTGCCTATCGCAACGTAAGGGACAACATCAGGGAATTGCATGGGCTTTATGATGCTTCGCCGAGCCGCACAGAGACCATCAATGTTGTTTCGGCGGCATCCGACAATGCCCAGGCACGCTATGTGCACGACTGGCTGTTGGCAAACCACAAAGACGGACAAATGTCGGCCGTGGTTCTCTGCAACGAGGCGATGCTTCACCCCGTGGTGTTCTCCATACCCAATCAATTCTCTGGAAACGTAAACATCACAAAGGGTTTCCCCATGAAGCACACAAGGGTGTATGCCCGCATCTGCTCTTGGTTAAGAAACCCCGCCAACACCACAGGGTGTGGCGGTGTCATGGACATGCTGGTGCAACTGCGAGGCTTTATTGACGACGAGTGGTCGGCAGCCAGCCCCGAGCAACCACCGGTTCCACCAGAGCAGGGCGGCCCCTCGGGCCCGATGTGGCATGAAATGCTCGACAGAGAATCCATCTATCAGGCACGGTGCGTGGTGGTGCGCTTCATCAGTCTGGCCCAAGACGGCGTGTTAAACCATGTAGAGGAACTACACACCGTCCGCAATCTGCTGACAGCCCATCTGGGCACCATCAACATTCCGTTTCACGGAGAGCCAGTGACAGACCTGCAGATTATGGGAGTGCTTGAGACCCGAGGCCTTGACTTCGACAACATCCTGATGCTTAACGTGGAGGAGGGCGTCGTGCCGCAATCGGGCCACGACAACTCCTTCATTCCCTACTATCTGCGCAAATACTATAAGCTGACAACGCTCGACGATCAGGCACAGGTCTACTCCTACAACTTCTTCAGAATCTTGCGCAGGGCACGCAACGTCACGCTGCTCTTTAGCGAAGCCCTGACCTCCGAGGGCCAAAAGTCCATGTCGCGTTTCGTGATGCAGATACTCGCCTCTCGGGCAATGCGCCCCCTTGTGAGCAGACACAAGCTCGTCTGCACCCCAGTGGAGGCTGGCGAGGCGGGCGCCAAGCAGGCAGACC
>USTH01000048.1 GCA_900557555.1 uncultured Prevotellaceae bacterium
GAAGGGCGTAGAAGTAGTCAGAGGCGAGGTGCTGGCTGCCATCGGCCAAACCTACGCTGATGTTGCGCAGATAGCCGTAGTAGTTTGCGGTGGCATAGATTATGCGGCCTCCGGCAAAGACACTCAGGTTGTCGGTGAGTTTTCGGGCTGCACCCACCTGCACTCCGTAGTAGAACTGTCTGCCACGCATGTAGGAGTCGAGCGAATAGTTTCTGATGCCCAAGTCGCGCCCAAGGACGGGGAGCATTGATGCGGCCGCCTCAAACGAACCTAATCCGTTGGGAAACTGTGCCTTGCCTCCACCGCCCACAAGTGCGAAACTACCACTGAAGCTCCATTTGTTTTTGTTGTAGACGAACTGCACACTGGGCACCACGGGTGCATCGGCTTTGCCGTCAAAACGGCGGAGGTCTTGGCCCGGGTGGTCCTTCTCGGTGGCAAAGGCGGCAAAGCGACTGTCGATGGTGCGCTTCTGGTGAACGGACTGCAGCGAGATGCCGAGGTGGGCACCTTGTGGCATAAAGGCTACACCGGCGGGGTTGCTGAATACACCATCGATGGCGATGACGGCATCTCGGGCAGGGTTGCGCACGAACTGTACGCTTTGGTTGGTGTTTGTCAAGAAACCACCTGCTTCGGCCTGTATGGAAAATAGGGCAAATAGTGCGCTTGTGATGAGCGGAAGTGTCTGTTTTTTCTTCATTAGTGTTTGATTTTTCTGTAACGAAGTGCAAAAATAATCAAAAAATATGGAACAAACACTTAAACCCAATTCGGTTGTTAGGACTTGTTGTATTTTGTGTTTTTAGGAGAGCAGATGTTTACCTGTATGTCACAATCTCTGAAAGTGGTTTGCGCACCTTCTCCTTTTGGTGGCAGTCGGGTGACGTGTGGCCTATGGGTACAATGACGGCCGGCTCTTCTTCGGCCGGCAGCTGCAAGATTTCTTTGCAGAGGCTTGCGTCGAAGTTGCACACCCAGCATGAGCCAAGTCCAATGGCAGCAGCCGCCAGACAGATATGTTCGGCGGCAATGGCAATATCGATGTCTCCGTGTTCCTTGTGGTCGGATGGACGAACCCATGCTTCATCGTGGCGTATGCAACACACAATGTAGAGTGGGGCAGAGGTAAACCATTCGCGGTTGTAGCAACGGTGCAGCTTGGCTTTCATGTCGGGGCTTTTCACCACGTAGAAACGCCACGGCTGGCGGTTGACGGCAGAGGGCGACAGCCTGGCGCACTCCAGAATGTATGACAGTTGTTGGTCGGTGATGTCATCGCTTGTGTAGCCGCGAGCGGAGAAACGCAGTGAGCAAAGTTCTTTGAAGTCCATAATCAGCGTGTTTTTTGTTTATGGCAAAAGTAGTCCTTTATTCTCTTTTTGCAAAACAAAATACTCTAAAAAACGCCTTCTTATGGCGCTCTTTCGGCCGAAACGGCAACCCCGGAACGTTTGTCGATGATTTTGTGACGAGCGTTCCGGGGAGTGAGCGAGCCTGGGTTGTGTGGCTCGGTTTGCCGCGTTGGTGGGCGATGATGTGTGGGGCTATTCCACTTGGATTATGTTATACAAATCGGTGATGTCGGTGGCGTTGACATTTCCATCGCCGTTGATGTCGACCTTATCTAATGTGAGGCCCGTAGCTTCGGGGTTCGCAATGTAGTTGTAGACAGTAGTCACGTCGGCGGCGTTGACTTTTCCGTCACCGTTGATGTCGCCCTTGAGAGGCGCATCATCCGGAATGGCTTTGATTTCCTTGAACTTGCCTTTGTAGCGTGAGTCTGCCAGATACTTCTCAAGCGACTCCTTGGGCACGTAGAGCGTAACGTGGCTACACCCCCTGAACCTGTATTCGGAGTTGCTGTCTGGTGTAGGCACTTCCTTGGCTTTCAGCACAATCTCAAGATTGTCGTCTCCCTGTGGATCGGATAATTCCCAGTACTTCAGCGTTGATGGCAGTTCTATATACTTGCATCTCTTCATGTTTGAGAAACTGTAAGTCATAAGAGCTTCGCATCCCTCTGGTACAGTTATACTCTCGAAGTTGCCGTAGCTAAACGCTGAAGCACCAATAGCCACTGTGCCTTCTGCCACCTCGAACGCAACACGAGGACTATTGGTCGGCGCCTCACTCAGTATCTGACCGGTCAGATATATACGTCCACTTTCTGATCTGTACGATTCTTCACGGTTCTTATAGTACACTGCTCCGTAGTCATCGGATAAGAGTGTTGGGTTTTCCTTGTCCACGACCACCTTTTCAACTCTAAACAGATCAGGTTCGTATGACTTGAACGACTTTGGTAAATACAGGGTCTTGCCACGGATTTGTTTAGTGGTAGATACAATATCTACAGTTCCTTCCTTAATGTGGAGTTTATCGAACCCGTCGGGCAGGTCGGAATCAATTATCCATCCTTTCCAATATTTCAATCCATTTTCAAAGGGGAGGCTTTGAAAGTAGGGGGTATCTTTGAAAACAAATCTCCCCATATAGTTCAACGTTTCAGCACCGCCCGTGATTGATACGAGGTTTGTGCAGCCACTGAACGCATAGTGGTATATATACGTTACTGAGGCAGGTATATTCACCAATGTGATGGCAGTGTTGTTCTCAAACGAAGACGTACCTATGTTACATACGGGGTATTTCTTTCCTTCATACTCCACCTCTGCTGGGATGACCACGTTGCCCGTTGCTGACTTGCCGTTAGTGAGATTTGCCTCACCCAGATGTGTATAAACATTATAAACAATGTTGTCTACAGTAACAGTCTGTGCTACCGCCACAATGCCACAAAGTGTCATTGACAGTAACATCAGTAAACTAAAGCTGTAAAATTTTCTCATAATTGTTAGTTTTTAGATTAATATTAAAGTTGTAGTCTCGTCTTTCACTCACATTCCGTTCCATCTATTTTGTTTTTAATTCAATGTCGTGCCGAGTATGCAGGCACCTTTGCTTGCTGTGCAGATGGGGACGTGTACAGATCGTTATGTTCTTATTCCTGCTCGCCAACATGGTTGGAGCGTAAGGCCTCCGAATATCATGTGTGGTAACGAAACAGGACTTTTCTATAGCAAAAATAGTAATAAAATACCCCCCCCAGAACTATAACGTAAAAAGTACAATCTTTCGATGCGGTCAGTGTTGCAAATCCGATTGCGGGTCTGTAAAATGGCTGTTAATGCAATATGTATATTGCAATCCTTTGGGTATGCCTAAGATTTGAAACAAGGTCTGACGACTGTCTGGTAAGAGAGCTTTGGAGACTCGCCGAAATCTGTTTGCTGCTTTTCCACTTCTTTAAGTTTGTGATCGTTCTCTGCCTTGCGCTTCTGCTCTGTTTCCAGTTCCACAGCAGTTGTTGTCGAAGTGTTTTCTGTCTGGGTCACAGATTGGCCGATATGTTTTGCTTCAGCCTCCGTATAAACCAGCGGATGGTCAGCAGGTTTGCTCTCAAGTTCGAGTACGGCACTGGTAGGCATCTGTGCCCCCTTCCATCTAACGCTGGCTACGACTCGAATCTTGCCTGGCTTCGTTGTTGCCTGTATCAACACAGGAGCAGTACCCCATTTCACAGGGGCTGGATTAGCACTTACACTTGCATTGCCTGCAATGCGGCCTTCTCCTTCCACAGAGAACAGGACTTGGTAGTTGTTTAGATGCTTGATGTTACCATTCTTGTCTGCAATCGCAGCTACGACGGTAAGCAGGTCGGACCCATCAGCTTTCAGTTCCATGCCTTCATGGTCAGCCCATAGTATCAGTTTCTCTGGTCTGCGTGCTGGCCTTACCTCGTGTGTGGCAACCACCTTTCCGTTGATAAGTCCTTCTGCACGAAGGAAGACATCTGCCTGCCGCTGTTGACTTGACATCTGCCTGTCAATCATAAAATCATAGACGTCTTTGAAGACAATCACGGGAGAAGGCATCCCGTCTGTTCTGACGGGACGCTTATAGGTCCACGTCTTGCCTTCCTTGTTAAAGGTCAGCCGCACTTCCTCGCAGTTGGAATAGACAGTTACATCTTTGGGTGAGAACGGGGTCATTTCGTGTGCGATATATACCATGGGACCAGTTTCAAATGGTTGTTCCTCTGCTTCGGGACTGCGTTGTGCCTTAAACATATAGTAGGAATACTTGGGCTGTCGGAACACGTCCATGAGACCTCCATAGAAGGGGTCGGGATGATAACCGCGTTGATGGTCAAAAGAATGCCACAAACAACCTCCTACATGCTGCTTGGGAGTGCGGTAGAGCACATCATAACATGTATATGGATAGGAGGGGGCAGCATAATGTTGTGCCTGAACCAACATGGCATGTTCGCCCCAGTTGCGGGCTACACGGCTTGGAGAATTATGTGAGTTCCAGTCGTCGACATTATCTCCCCACTCACGTGTGAAATAAGTGACATTGGGATTCATGTGCTTTATAGCCCATTCCTTGTCAGCATTAGACGGATGGCAGAACTGTACAGGATAGACTTCGTGTCCTCGAGCTTCACTGTCGCAACCAGAGTAACAGTAAGGATAAGGATACTCCTCACTAATAATGTTCTTTGTACGTTTGGCAAAGTCGGCCGGATACCATGTTTCGTTCAGTATAGGTTCCCATAACCAAACACAGGGATGATTACGGTCACGACGTACCATCTGTCGGATATCCTCATATACACGTTCGGCAAAGATGGGAGTCTCGTTCCAGAATTGCCATCCCGGCGTGTTGACAATGACGAACAAACCAAGTTCGTCACAGGCATCCATAAAAGCAGGATCCTGAGGGCAATGGGCATTGCGGATGACTTTGAGTCCTGCATCGCGCAATTTCTTGGCATCTCGCCAGTGAAGTCCATTCGAGACTGCATTTCCCACAATGGCATAGTCCTGATGACGATTGGCACCTATGAGAGGCTGACCGTAGGGTTTTCCGTTCAGCCAGAATCCATCTTTTCCCTTGAACTCAATGCTACGGATGCCGATACGACGACGGTAGCCATCCACTACCTCTCCATTCTGGTTGCGGACTCGCACAATGAGGTTATAGAGATTGGGATGCTCCGGACTCCAGAGTTGCGGAGCCTGAAGTTTCACTTTGTCGCTTGTAGTAAGAGCCTTTTCTGGCAGTATATGGATTTTAGTATTTATCAAAGCTGCCTGCTGACCATCAGGTTGCAGCAATTCGTATTCGATGATACCTCGGAAATTCTGTCGACTTTCATTGCGCACTTGTGTCTGCAAAAGGACTGTGGCAGAGGTTTCAGACACGTTGTTATAAGCGATGAACAAACCGCCGCCTGCTGTTTCGTGTTCGAAATTGGGGTCGGTGATATAGACATCACGGTGGGCAATGAGCCAGCAGTCGCGGTATATTCCTCCAAAGTAGCAGAAATCAAGCACTTCTTGAGCCTTGCCCGGGGGATAGGTGGGGTCATTACTGTTGTCTGTCCATACGGCTATAATGTTCTCTTTGCCCCAACGAACGGCTTCTGTGACATCCAACACAACGGGCAGATAGCCTCCGTAGTGCTCGGCTAACAACTTGCCATTTACATAGACCTTGCTTTTTCCCATGATAGCTTCGAAATGTAGAAATAGCTTCTGGCCTTTCAACTGTTCATTGGGGGTAAAATGCTTGCGATACCACGCTTCACCCTGATAGTTGATACAACCGCTGGCTTCTGTTGGCAGATATTCCAGTCCATGAGGCAGAGATACCACCTCCCAACGACTGTCATCGAAAGTGACCATCTCTGCTCCCTTGACGCTGCCTTTGTAGAATCGCCAGGCTGGGTTCATAGAATGTACTGTCCTGCCAGAGTGTGGCAGTTCATAGAACCCTGCTGTGGAAAACCGGGGGGTGGTTTCTGCCGAGGCCGCCTTACACAGCAGGAGAGCCAGCATAAACAGTAGAAATCTATAATTCTTCATAAGTAAAAATGTTGTTGTCGTATTATCTGGATTATCCGAATATCCATTTGGCATATTTGCGTGTCATCTTGTAAGCAATGGCCACAAAGCCCTAACAGATTAAAAAGATTATTGTTGCTGTGACAGGTATGCGAACAGAAACAGGTACGCCAACAGAGTCAGCAATGGTATGTCCAAATCCTACGATAAAGTAGTGTACCATATAGATTCCCAATCCGCATTTGCTGATGTTGGTCAAGTCAGAAATCGCCTTGGACGAGTGGACTCTCACTTTCTTTACAATAAAAAAACATGCAACAGTCATTAATGCAACATTAGGAGAACAATACAGGAAAAATAATTCCAGTTCCTGCTCCGTGCAGTTGGGAAGAGCTGTAATGCTCTTGAACCCAATGTATGTAGCGGCGTAGCCTACAGCGAACATAGGCAAAGCGACTAAAAACGTTTTTCTCCAATTCCATTCCCCCAATTCCTTGAAGAGAAAATGCCCCAACAGCAAATAACCGCAGAATCCTGCAAAATAGTAGAATGTGCCAAACGAGTTCCATGCGCACATACCTAAAATGTCGGATGAAAAGAAAGAATATGCATAGGGCAAAAACAATGTCACTGCCCATGCACCCAATATGAATTGTTTTTGTCTGTAACTTGCTGATTTCACCCATGAGGACAAGATGGGCATATTTCTAAAAAAACAAAAGACAATAAGGAGTAACAAAAAGAATGTCATTTGTGACCTTATGACCGATTTGGGTTTATTGTTTTACAATGGATAAATAGGTTCTGTGGGACAGAGTCAACGTCATGTCATTGGGTAAGACTTTCCCATTTGCCCTTCAGTTTCACTACCGTTGCTATATCGTCCATCGGTATGCCTTTGAAGTTTATTGTACACCCATTTTCGGAATGGAGGACTGTTGCTTTCTGCTTGCCTTTCAGCATGGTGGCAACAGCCTTTCCGTTGAACTTGCAGGGGATGGTGATTTCTTCAGATTCTGGCAGTTGGTAAATGTGAAGGTACAAGGTGTTATCACCTTTTCTGGTGACACGACCCCAAGGAAATTCTACATCGAACGGGTTGGCACGTGTACCATAGATAGCTTCTCCATTCACCTGCATCCATTGGCCAATACCTCTAAACAGTCTGACACTCTCTTCTGGAATGCTTCCATCTGGCATTGGGCCAATATTCAATAGGAAATTGCCTCCGCGACTAACCACATCGATAAGTTGGTGCACCAGGTCCTTGACTGTTTTCCAATGTTGGTTGTCGGCAGAATATCCCCAAGTGCCGTTTAGGGTTTGACAGGCCTCCCAATCACCGTCTATACCTTTTGCCGGAATATGATGTTCGGCTGTAGAATAGTCACCCTTCCATACGGGAGTAACTTTTATACCACCCTCGCTCAAGTGGTTGTCTGAATGGTAGAGACGATTGTTCTGAATTGCTTTGGGATATTTGTCGAAAAGCTGCTTCATCAGTCGTGTGGCTCCCCAGGCATAATCTCCCTGGAATTTAGGCTGACTGAAGTCCCACCATACCAAATCGACCTTGTAGTTGTCCAACAGAACTCCAAAGATATCAGAGAGGTAGTTTTTGTATCTGTCGTGATGCCCAAACTCTCTCTTACCTTCCTGTTGAGCCTTGTAGTTTCCTGCAGGATAGGAAATCCCAGAACCAGTGGGGTCATAGTCTGGATGGTTCCAGTCAAGCAATGAAAAGTAATAGCCGGCTTTCATGCCGTATTTTTTGCAGGCTTCAGAATACTCTTTGACCACGTCGATGCCCTTAACTTGCTTGACGTTGAAATCGTACGAAGGAGTTTCGTACATATTAAAACCTTCGTGATGTCGGCTTGTAAGTACGGTGTAAGTACATCCGGCTTCCTTAGCCAGTTTGACCCATTCCTCTGCTTTGCCGCTTGAGGGGGTGAAACGTGGGATAGCTTCTTTCTTGTAAGTATCGAAGTCGGCTCCAGACTGCATCTGTATCCATTCCACACATCCCTCGTATTGTCTGCCCTGAAATTCACCAGCCAGGCCCGAATAGAGTCCATAATGAATGAACATTCCAAACTTTCCGTCTCTCCACCACTTCATTCTTTTATCGCGTGCCCGTTTTGTCTCGGCAGGTGCCCCCTCACCTTCCATGCGCTCATCATACACCAGGTCTCTGATGGCGAATGTTCTGGCAAACTGGTTGATGGCAGAGCCAGTCTGTTCAGACTGCAATGTTCCCGACATGGCCAGGCGTTTGATGGCATCCTTCATCTCTGCTTGTTCCTTCAGTGCTTTTTCATAGGCAGGTCTTTGTTCCTTCGGACAGGTGTTGTAACTCCAGCCCAACACTTCACGGATAGCAGGCTTGTCCTTATTGTTTCGCAGCAACAAGGCAAGAGTATCCAATGCTGAAACCGACTCGTCGGCCGACTTGACATTGTTCAATGTGATGGTTGCATGTCGATAGATTTCACATAATTGAGACAAACCGTCATTTGAAATTGTTTGCCCCAAGCCGCTTGCTGCATACAAAGCAAGACAAACTGCTGTAATACATGTTTTCTTTAACATTGTCCGTTTTGATTAAATTGTTTATTATTATTTGCTTGTAAGTAAATCCTTTAGTTTTATTTGCTGGAACACGAGTTGGGCCTGACCGGAATCTATCATTCCATTATTACCTGCAGAATAGAGTGTGAATTATTCTGCACTACAGATATCTCCGTCTAACGAAAGCTGAAGATTGCAAACTCTGGCATTGCTCTCTTGTTTCTTGATAAAATCTAATCTGAGGACAGGATTGTATGACTTCCCTATCAGTACAGGGACAACGGGTTGGTTAACGATGACCCTGACCTGAGCTTGCAAACTTGCGCTTAAAAACAGGAATACTGTTAGGACTGTTGTCTTAAGGAAAGGTGAAGTCATGTGGTAATGTTGCACGTTTAAATTATGTCAGTAATAGGAAAAGTATTGAAAGACTACTGTCTTAGTTGTGTTCTTTGTTATTTCTAAGAAATAATTTATAAACAGTCAGATGTCAGTCAATGGCTTGTTTGTAGCCTTCTACGTCACGGGCTGCAAGCAATTGAAAGAGGTCGGCGTGACTAACCAGTTTTCCATACTTAAGGAGTTCTTTGTTCAATGGCTTCAGATGCTCCTGAAACTTTTCCTTAGCAAAATCCATTATCAGATAAAGGATCTGTTCAAATTCCATAATGGTTGAATTGCCCGTTATTTCGTATAACTTTGAGTGAAAATTCAATTCTCCTATGGCAGAATAATCATTGTATTCAAGAGCAGACTCCATCTTCACTATGTTCTCCAATTCTTTCAGATATTTGTCATTTACGTTTTCAAAGAATTTATAAGTCATTCCCGTTTCAAGCATAATTCTTATTTCCAAAAGATTGCAGAGTGTCTTTTCGCTTAGGTTCCTTGGGCCAATCAAACGCTTCATGCCTCCAAAGAGCGAAGCCTCTCTTATAACGCTTTGAGCCACCCCCAATGAAGATGCAAGTTCCTTTTCATTGGGAACAGTGCAACCAATGCAGTAATTGTTGTCCTTTAGGTATAGCAAAAGTTTCTCCTCAACCATATCGACTAAGGTGCGATTTTGCCTCTGCATTTCTAAAGTTTCCATTTGGCGCCCTACTTATTGTCTTATTTGTCTAACAAAGATAAGCTG
>USTH01000049.1 GCA_900557555.1 uncultured Prevotellaceae bacterium
TACATGAATCTCGTAGGTGCCCTCTGCCAATTCTGTCAGATTAACCTGATGGCGGGTAGAACCCGTAAGATCCGTATCATTGTTGCGCGGAATGCTAACTCTGTAGGTACCACTCGTATAGGCAGTCTCGCCAGTAGCCACATTGACCAGACGGTAACGCATGCGGGTCTGTAGACTGCCTTGTGTCAGATACTTCATATAGCCCGACATGCCCAGCGTCAACTGCGGCTTCAAGCCCATATTAAAGTAATAGGAAGGCACACGGTTGCCCGCATCATCTAAGAGTTTCACCGATGTAACGGTCACCCTACCTTCGTAGTTGTTAGGATATACCTCCAACAGGAAATCTTCTGGCACTGGAATATCATAGACAGCAGGATTCTTCGTCTCAATATTGTGGTTAAAACGGAGTTTCATGCGATACTTGCCTGCCTTGAGATCATGAGAGCCTGTGGTGCCCGTATAGGAAGTCATGAACCTCACGAGCCACTGGGTGGTATCCATGCGCTGTGCCACCATGTGGGCAAGATAGGCATTCGGAACCAGATAGGTCTCACCAGCCAGATTTCCTGTACCCTCCAATTCCACCTGCAACTCGCCACGGGCCTGATAACGACTAAGGTTAGATATGTTCAACAGAATGCCAGCCAACTGACTGCTGTACTGATAGGCAGGTTCCAACACTTCTGGCAATCCCACCAGCGACAGGTGAGGCTTGTTGTCAGCCTGTAGCAGCGTAACCTCGCCTTGGCTTACAATCATCGGAACGGTATTGCCATTCACCATTTGCTTCCAGTCCTCCCATACGCCCTTGTCGGCATCAAGAAGTCTGCACCCCAAAGGACGCAGATAATACGTGCCGTCTGCCAGACCGTCTATCTCATTAAGGTCCATCCTCCACCAGTCAAATTCGAAATTGTAGCTGGTATAATAGGTAGCCCAAGTCATGACGCCAGACTTTCCGAATACATGCATACACCTTCCGTCCTGCGTAAAGAGTCCGATGCCTATCTGTCCGGTATAGGCGCCTCCAGCATCCTGAGCCAGATTGCGGGCTCCCACACCCTTAATCTGCGCTGGAATGATCGACTTCACCATCATTCCTTCACTAGCCTGGAACTGCAGTCCCTGGTCATTGTTCACCGACAGCACCACTGGTTTAGGCTGCAGCGGTTCTATCATTCCATCGTTCGGATGCACGAAGAGCGCTATCTGATTTTCGTAGTAACAGCCGTCGCTACCGTAACCTCCGCCAGCCGTCGCTGCCGTATTGATATCGAAATAGCCATTGTCCAGACCAGCCCATCCCCAGTTTACATGCACCAGTCCGTTCTCATCGTAGCCATCATATAAAAAGGCATGGTCGCCGCCCGTCATGAAGACAGGACAGCCGAGAGACAGCTCCTGATAGATAGCCTGCAGAAACTCACCGCCTGGCAGCCTATCCTTCTCCAGTTGGCGCACACTGCAGTTGTAATAATACTGTAGGGCATTCCATAACTTGCCCTCATCACAGAGAGTTCCGTTAACACCATAGGTAGCCTGAGCCAATTTGCCCAGGTCGCGCATCAGCACGCCTACAGCCTGTCCCTGAGCTTCACTGTACCCTCCGCCGCTGTAGGAATCGAGCATATTGTCCCAGTCATAGTAATCGTATGCCATGGCACCCTCGCCCCGGATTACCCCCTCGGGTCTCATCTTAGGCCAGCGGTGGGCAAAGAGCACCTGTGCCATCGCCGTGATGGTACAGCCCGTATAGGTAGGCTTGCCACTGGTGCTGCTGCGTGGGGTATAATAGTTATAAGGATAATCCTGGCTCCACTCCGCACTGACGAGCGGTTTTACGAAGGCCTTGGGCGGCTTTACATAATAAGGTGTTACGCTTATGCTGTCCACTCTTACGGCCTCTACGGCTCGAGTATAGTCCGCCAGCAGAGCCATGAGCGGAGCTGGCATGTTTTGAGTATCAAGTGAACCTTTGTCACTATATCCCAGCACACCGCCCACACGGTCGTCTGCAGCCACTATGACGAAACCCTCGCCGTTCTGGTTGTTAAACATGTGCAGAGCAGGAGAATCGTCACTATACCGTCGGCTTTTTGCCATAAAACCATCCGAGGTCTCTGCAACGCTTACTGGTGAACTAATATATTTTCGGGCCAATTCCTTGGCTTTCGCAACATCTACAGGCCCAGCCAAGCCTACCACCGCAGGAAACAACAACACAATGATAAATATGTTGATAAATATGTTCTTTTTCATGTCTTCTGTATTTTTTAATGGGTTATGGAATGCCGAAGGCTTTACTTCATCATCACCTTCTTTCCGTTAACAATATAAAAACCTGGCGCAGCCATGGTGTTGACCTTGCGTCCCTGCATATCAAAAATAACCGAAATCCTTGATTCCTCGGATTCGCTTGTCTGCTTTACACCATCAGGATCATCGCCGTCACTATCAAGAGCGAAGCCCTCTTTGCGGCCAACGCCAATGTTATCACGGCGCAACACAAGGTAACAATTGCCGGCCTGGTTGGTGAATGCGCCACCATCGTCAGCGCCCCAATAGAATCCCACATTTGACTGCGCCTTGTCTTCGCCCAACTTATAGTAATATACATCGTTGTCACCAAGAGCCGTGTTGCCAGTGGCGGTCAGTTCGTCTACAAGCGACCCACGCAAGCATGTCTCAACTGCGATGCCAGTTGCCTCCGAATATTCAAAGGTATATGTTTCACCCTTTTTAGCCTTGAGAAGCATGGGAGTATCGGCAGCTATAGTTACGGTATCGACAGTACCGTCTGACACCTGTATCACTCCACCTTGTGCATTCACACAATAAGTTGCTACCCCCATAGGCACCGTGTAGGAACGGTCAGTGTAAAGTGTAGTCCAATCACTCTGTCCAAAAGTCAAGCTAAAAGTCTGTTTCGGGGTCTGTATATCGCATTGTGCCACGTTTTCCACCTTGTTAGTCGTAGTATTGAACAGCACTGCTACTATCTTAAATTTGCTGCGATCCCCTATCACATCATATTTACCTACATTGTTGAATGTTGTTGTATGTGTCTTCATCTTATTGTCAGCGAACCCACCTAGAAGGGAGTTTGCAATACCATTATACATGCCCTGCGACTCTATTGCCACATGGTTGTAGGCAACTCCCTTCACATAGTAAAAACCTTGCACATAGTTTGCAGGGTCACGGTATATATCCATCTCTTCTGGCGCATCATCATATGCCTCGCTCGCATATTCGCTATAACTTGCCTGCTGTAACCAACTGTCGTTTGTCAGCCCGCTGGCAGTAAGGACATAGCCCACGGCATAGGTGTTTCCGTCTTCTGGCGTCATGCACGGTTCCACTTCAGAAGTCACACTTATGTTGTTTCCTGTTTCATCCCATTGAGCCTTTACGTCAATATTCATATAAGTAAGTTCGCACTTCTCGCTTTCATACATGCTGGTGCCATCCAGACCTCCCACTTTTCCTTTGCGTGCCATCCACACAGATGGAAGTTTAGCCGCATATGTGTCTATCAGACCTTCATATACATTGGGAGAAACCACTTTGGAGATTCCGTCGGCCTTGTGTATTGACACCGCAACAACATCATCGGGGTATTTGCGCGCAAGAGCATCGGTGGCTACCATACCCACAGGACAATGCCAGCACCACATAGCTGTATAGTCTTCAACAAGGACACGTTTATGAGGCTTCTTGTTTACAGTGCAGCGGGTAATAGATGTGTATCCAACCGTAGCCTCGTTGTAACTGCCGTTCACATTAGTAACATTAAACCACAATATTGTCTTGCCCAACACACTGCTCGGCATGATGGGAATACTAACCTGCCGAGTTTCGCCGCAGGCAAGCGGAGTATCGAAAGTGAGGGTTTGGGGGGCATCAGACTGGCCGCTGTCCGTATAATAAAGCGTATAAGAAATGTTATTCACATCACAATCCCCATAATTGGTAAGTTTCACAAGTGCTACAGCCTCGGCGTCATTCAACTTCAAAAAAACATTACCGGCTGCCATGGGGGCCACAGAATTTAAAGCCCTACACCCAACTGCCCATAGCAAGCATAGCACAAATAACAGTAAGTAACGATTTTGTTTCATACGTAATAAAGATATATTAAGGTTATCAAATCTACCAAGAAGAAATATGTAATGCCTTTCATTAAGACACCTGACACACAGCCAAAGACCTTTCATGTCCGCTTTACAGCAGAAATTCAGCCGCCATCAAGTGTTGCCGAAGCGAACTTGGCTGCATCAGACGATTCTGTTTTTCTCGCAACTGGCTGTCAAGCAACTGGCACACAGTTCAATAACACAAGAATCACACACTCTCGCAAAGATACACTATTTCTGCCAATTATTATCTTATTCGTTATAAAAAAAATTACAATGATTACAAGAATAACCACAATATGGCCGACCAATATACAGCTTGACTGCAGAGACAAGGCAAAAAGGATAGTGGACATGCAAAAAAGATAGTAGGTATGCAAAAAGCCTCCTCCCTGCTACCACACATCAACAAATGTCTGAAATCATTTTCTGTTTTTCAAAATATTAACTAAACCAAGTACTTGTTTTCTGGTAATTAGATGTATTTTTACAAAATAAAATAACAATCTGCTTTTATGCTTACAACACTAACGATACTCATCATATCAGCCGCATTCTTTGCCATCGGAAAAATCCGTTCAGACATTGTTGCTCTGTGTGCCATGATTTGCCTGCTACTCACAGGAGTGCTCACTCCACACGAAGCACTTTCTGGTTTTTCAAATCCAGTAGTAATAATGATGGCAGGACTATTTGTGGTAGGCGGAGCCATCTTCCGTACTGGTGCTGCCAAGAAGGCCAGCGCATGGATTCTTTCACTTGCAGGAGATAACGAGCTGAAATTATTTATTCTTCTTATGGTGGCCACAGCCATAATCGGAGCCTTTGTCAGCAACACTGGCACCGTGGCACTTATGATGCCCATCGTGGTAAGCCTTGCCCAGAAAGCGAACATACGCCCAAGCCGACTACTTATGCCTCTTGCCTTTGCCAGCAGTATGGGTGGTATGCTCACCTTGATCGGTACACCACCAAACCTTGTCATTCAGGAGGCTTTGGAAGAGGCTGGTCATGCGCCTTTGGGCTTTTTCAGTTTTCTGCCAGTCGGAGCTGTTTGCATAGTAGTTGGCATTTTGGTGCTTCTACCCATGAGCAAACGATTTCTCTCGGGCAAATCAAAAAAAGGTAACGACCACAAACGCAATGCAAAAACTCTGGAAGACCTCATCAGCGAATACAAGCTTAAAGACAATCTCTCCGTATTTACCGTTCCAGCCAAATCCCTAGCAAAAGGCAAAACACTCGCCCAAATAGACCTGCACAACCGTTACGGACTGACAGTATTGGAGGTTAGACGTATAAAGAAGGCGCATACCCCACTGATGAAAGAAGTGGAACAACGACTGGCAGGCCCTGACACGATGCTTGCAGACGGTGACATTGTATACATTAGCGGTGACAAGAAAAAGGCAGATGCCTTTGCTCGCGATATGCACTTGGGCAAAGCAACGGAAAAGCTGGCCTTCTACGACATTGGTATTGCGGAAATCATACTAATGCAAGAATCACGTCTTTGCGGCAAACTACTCAAAGACACAGGACTGCGCCGCCTATACAACATTAACGTGTTGGGGGTTAAGCGCGGCGACGAATACATTACAGACAACCTGCCTGGCATCACACTAAAGAAGAGTGACGTACTCCTCATACAAGGCAAGTGGCGCAACATTGCCAGAATCTCTGACGAAACAGAAGGAATTGTTGTGATGGGGCAACCACTTGAGGAGGCAGCCAAAGTAACGCTTGACTACAAAGCTCCGCTTGCAGCCACAATAATGCTGCTAATGATTGGCGCAATGGTGTTTGACTTCATCCCAATTGCACCAGTCACAGCAGTTATGATAGCAGGAGTTATGATGGTTCTCACAGGGTGTCTGCGCAATGTAGAGGCTGCGTATAAAACCATCAACTGGGAAAGCATTGTACTCATTGCCGCCATGCTGCCTATGTCAGTAGCATTGGAAAAAACCGGCGTGTCAAAAGCCGTCAGTTCAATGCTAACCGACAGTCTTGGCCAAGCAAGCCCCTACGCACTGCTGGCCGGAGTCTATTTCACGACCTCGCTACTAACGATGTTTATTAGCAATACCGCCACGGCTGTGCTTATGTCACCAATAGCCATTTCTGCTGCCACCACAATGGAGCTAAGCCCCTATCCTCTGCTTTTTGCCGTAACCTTGGGGGCAAGCATGTGCTTCGCCTCGCCGTTCTCTACACCACCTAATGCACTGGTAATGCAAGCAGGAGGATACAGATTTACTGACTACATTCGCGTGGGACTGCCATTACAGATAATCATAGGAGCAGTCATGGTAGTTATCTTGCCTTTGCTGTTCCCATTCTAACCAAAACTGGCATTAGGTCGCGAACCGCTTTCATACTATGCGTTTGCTGTATTTCGGGTGTTACAGAACACCCGTCTCCTGTCTTTAACCCAAATCGAGCGTTAGGACTTGTTGGATTTTTATTTTTTAGGAGAGCAGATGGTGCTTGTCCTTTTAGCGAATAATAGCGGGCTATTTTGAGCTAAAAGTAAGCAACAAATACCTTATAATAAAAAAAGGCAATAAGAAGTACTAAAAAAGATGGCATTTACGACCTAATGACCGATTTGGGTTTAATCCCAGACGGCTCACTATCAATCATAAAAATGCAAGCGCCTGTCCGCTCGTCCGTATCTCTGAAAGACATACGGTTTCCCGCAAGCAACCCATAGTCAAGCATTATCATGATTATCATGCGTTGGGCGAAAGCTGAACTCGCACCCACAATATTGCTGGTTGTAAAAACCATTTTCCTTCAAGAGGGCATTGCGGCGGTTCTGTAAGCCACCTTTACGCCAATTCTGATTCCAAAAGACAAGTTCACCTTCAACTGAGATTTTCCTTGCTGCCCACTCACCAGCCTCGGCAATTTGTTCAAGACTCTTCCATCTTGACGAAGCCAATGTAGTTGCAATGACAGCGAAACCATGCTCTTTGGCATATTCTGCCGCCCGCTTCAGGCGAAACTCGAAACATCGTAAACATCTTGCTCCTCGTTCGGGCTGATTTTCAAGACCTCTCACATAATCAAGCCACTCCTGATGGTCGTATACATCTTCCACAAAAGGAATCGACAGATCATGCAGATAATGTCGTATTTCATTACAACGATGTTCGTACTCTGACAAAGGAAAAATGTTTGAATTTGAATAGAACACAGTCGGGGCAATATCATGCTGCAGCAAAAACTCCAGAATAGCAGAAGAACATGGAGCACAACAAGAATGCAGCAGGACTCTGCGCCCTGCTGCATCTATAAAATCAGGCAGTTCGATAGCAGACTTGCACTTCATCACGAACTACTTCTATCTTACAGTTCAGAAATAAAGACCAAAGCCGACTTTGAGTCCGACTGCACTCTTGTCGCTAAAGTCATTGAGCGACATATTGTAGTAAACAGCAGGTTCAATGCTGACATAATGGTTAATATAGAAACAATAGCCTGCCTCTATTGGAATGCGGAGGTCATTATAGTTTTTGGCTTCGTGACAATATTCCAGACCTGCACCGAGGAACACTCCGTTTTGGGTAAAGTAATAACGGCCACCCAAACCAAGCGTAATATCATCAGCGTGAGGCCTGTGACTATAACCTGCATTCGCCTTAAGCATAATGCCGTCAAACAAGAAATAACCAGCCGACGCCTCCATGCCAAAACGCAGCTTTTCAGAACTGCTGTATGACAAGCCGAGATTTGTGACTGAAGCGCCAACATACTTAGTTCCCTGTTCAAACTGTGCTTTGCCAACTACCACTCCAAAAAGGAGAACGGCCACTAATAAAATCTTTTTCATGCCTTTTTGCTTTTAATTCATGTTAAACAAACGGTTATCTGAATACAGTAAAATACCAAACCAGTATTTGCATACAAAAATACGCATTATTTTTATAAAGCAGTTCAAAAAACAAAGAAAAATAACTATTTTTGCAACAAACATACACTGCAAGGATATTCATGCATAGATTCTATTATATCATCACTCTGACCCTATCACTCCTATGGACTGGAACTTACGCCCAAATTGTCCAACCATCGCCCAAGCAAGAGTTTAGGGCCGTTTGGCTTACAACCCTTAGTGGGCTGGACTGGCCGACCTCTAAAGCAGGTAATAAATTCGGTGTCCAACGCCAGAAAGAAGAACTCTGCAACATTCTCGACAAACTTGAAGCAGCGAATTTCAATGCAGTTGTTTTGCAGGTAAGAACAAGGGGCGCTGTCATCTACCCCTCCCAAATAGAGCCTTGGGACGTCTGCCTGACAGGAAAATACGGAGTCAGTCCGGGATATGACCCATTGGCTTTTGCCATTAATGAATGCCACAAGCGTGGCATGCAACTCCACGCATGGGTCGTTGCAATTCCAGGCAACAAGTTTGCACAATCAAAAGCGCTGGGAAAATCGGCGTTAGAGAAACGGGTGCCTGACCTGTGCTTGAAAACCAATGAAGCATACATGCTTAATCCCGGCATACCAGGAACAGCCGACTATCTTGCGTCACTTTGCGAGGAGATTACGAAAAATTATGACGTTGACGGCATTAGCTTGGACTATATTCGTTACCCCGAGAAAGAGGTCAAATTCAACGACCTTCAGACCTACAAAAAATATTCAGACGGGAAACAATCGCTCCAAGAATGGCGCAGAGCCAATATCTCGCGCTGTGTCAAGGCTATTCACGACAAGGTTAAAGCCATTAAACCATGGGTGGCAATCAGTTGCAGTCCTGTAGGGAAATTCCGTGATACCAAAAGATATTCATCTGGAGGTTGGAATGCTTACTACGCTGTGGCACAAGATGCCAAACTTTGGCTAAAAAAAGGCTGGATGGACATCCTAATGCCGATGATGTATTTCAAGGACAACCACTTCTTCCCTTTCGCACTTGATTGGCAAGAGGATTCGTACGGTCGTTGCATCGCAACAGGATTGGGGGTATATCTGACCGACAAAAACCAGAAAAACTGGCAACGTAATATTATAGAAAGCGAGATCGAGTTTGGCAGAACTCACGGACTCGGAGGTCAAGTATTCTTTCGCTCAAGGTTTATAACAGACAACACCAAAGGCATTTATGACAATCTAAAAAACAACATATACTACACAAAAGCTTTGCCCCCACCTCTTGCTGGCGAATCAATCCCGACACCAGCCGCGCCCATAGAAGGAAATGTCACAACTACTAAAAAAAACACTGTATTAACATGGAAAGGCAATACCGATGACTACAGATATATTCTTTACCGTAGCTACCAATATCCAGTCAACACAGAAAGCGGTGCCTGCATCTACCTGACAAACATAAGCCAAACAAACATAACAATAAACACGCCCTACCCTATGGGGCTAATGCCCTATTACGCTGTTACGGCGATAAACCGCTATGGGTTGAAGACTGTAAATTAATACATATTTCGGAGGTAAATTAATAGAACTATATTCT
>USTH01000050.1 GCA_900557555.1 uncultured Prevotellaceae bacterium
CAGGACAGGCTCATTCCGATGCCGAAAAACTGAACGTCCTGATACCAGAAGAGGTAATCGCCGCACTTGGCCGACAAAAGGCAGAGGCACTGACAAGTGTGCTTGCGGCTGACCCACGACCTCGCTATCAGCATGACGCCAATCGCATATATGGGTTTGTGTTCGCTGGCCATGAGGTTAAGTTCACTGTAAAGGACAAAGAGGTCTGCGTTGTGGCTTGTGTCAAGGCTTGACTGTGATTCGACGCCAGAAAACAATGTCTGGTGATAACATACCTAAAGCTATGCATCTGTAGATTTCCTTCTCAAGTTGATTGCGTTCGTGAAAAGGCGAAAAAAGGCATGCCGAGACGGTCGGTATGCTGATGTTTGTGTTTTGCTGTGCGAAAAAATCTTACATCACGGGGCGTTTTAAGGCGAAATATTGTTACTTTTGTAGTATAATTACTTGCCAAATGGAAAAGCAACAACTTTCTGGAAAATCTTTGACTGAATTGCAGCATATTATGGAAGAGCTTGGGCAGCCTCGTTTTGTGGCAGGTCAAGTGACACGATGGCTGTATCAGAAACAGATTTTCAGCTTTGACGAGATGACTAACGTGTCAAAAAACGTCAGGCGATTATTGGATGAAAAATTCACGCTGGGCAGGCAACGTCCTGTCAGTGAAGCTGTGTCCAAGGATGGTACGGTCAAGTACCTGTACCAGACCGATGACGGTCATTATGTAGAGACGGTTTATATTCCCGAAAGAGACAGAGCAACCCTATGCGTGTCGTCCCAAGTGGGGTGCAAGATGGGGTGCAAGTTCTGCATGACCGGACGGCAGGGCTTTAAAACCAACCTTACGGCCGGCGACATACTTAACCAGATCTACTCGCTGCCAAAGTTCGAAAAACTTACCAATATAGTGTTTATGGGGCAGGGTGAGCCTTTTGATAATACTGACAATGTGATGAGGGCCTTGGAAATACTTACAGCAGACTATGGATTGGCATGGAGCCCCAAGCGCATCACTGTGTCTACGGTGGGACTTATTCCCGGCATGAAGCGTTTCCTCGATGAGAGCAAGTGCAATCTTGCCATAAGCCTTCACTTTGCCTTTGGACAGGATCGCGCCACTTATATGCCAGCACAGCGTCCTTACCCGATAGAAGACGTAGTGGAGTTGTTGAGTGACTATGATTTCTGTCGCACCCACACCGAGGAAGACCCACGCGAAGGCAGTCACCAGCGCCGCCTGTCGTTTGAATACATTCTCTTTGACGGCATCAATGACAAGGTGCACCACCTTGATCGTATAGTCAAGCTGTTGAGAGGTCTGGACTGCAGGGTCAATCTCATTCCGTTCCACTCCATACCCGACAGCCCATTAAAGGGTGTGCCTGTTGATCGCATGACCCGCAACCGCAACTATCTGACATCAAAGGGGTTGTTTGCCACTCTGCGCGCTTCGAGGGGGCAAGACATAGAGGCCGCATGTGGCTTGTTGTCTACAAAAAAGCAAAACGAGAGTGTGCGGGAGACTGCAAAAGAACATAACTGAACCGTCTGAAGTCGGTTGCGTCCTTAGTGTCGCTTGCCAGAGCATAACAGATATAATAAAACGATAATATACAAATCAAAAACGACAACACAACGATGAATAACAAAATAAGAATAGGTATTACGCACGGTGACCTCAATGGAGTCGGCTATGAGGTGATACTCAAGACTTTTGCCAACGATGCGATGAGCGATATGTGTGTGCCTATAGTTTACGGTTCGCCCAAGGCGGCTATCTTCCATCGCAAAAACCTTGGATTGACTACAAATTTCCAGACCGTGTCCAGTGCCACTGATGCTGTGAACGGCTGTCTGAATATGGTACCTTGCTTTGACGAAGAGGTCAAGATAGACTTCGGACAATTGTCTGCCGAAAGTGGCAAGGCTGCGCTTATGTCACTCCAAAGGGCGATGAAAGACTATAAGGATGGCCTTATAGATGCTATAGTGACAGCTCCTATAAACAAAAAAGCTATCCACTCGGAGGAGTTTCCGTTCAGTGGCCATACCGAGTATTTTGAAAGCGAGACCGGCAATGTCGGCGATGCTCTTATGATATTGATGAGTCCTGTGATGAGAGTTGCCCTTGTGACAACTCATCTGCCACTCAAGGATGTGCCGGCCGCCATTACGCAAGAGAAGGTGGAACATCGTATAGAGCAGCTGCAGCGCTCGCTTTACCGAGACTTTCTGGTCAGTGCTCCCCGCATAGCTGTGTTGGGTCTTAATCCACACAATGGCGACGAAGGACTTCTTGGCTCTGAAGAAAACGAAATCATATCTCCTGCAATCAAAGCCATGAGGGAAAAAGGCATACAGTGTTTTGGCCCTTATGCCGCTGACGGCTTCTTTGGCAGCGGACTATACAAACACTTTGATGCCGTGCTGGCAATGTACCACGACCAGGGGTTGGCTCCGTTTAAGGCTCTTAGCGATGACGACGGTGTTAATTTTACGGCAGGGCTGGAACTTGTGCGCACTTCGCCCGCTCACGGCACTGCCTATGATATAGCTGGCAAGGGTATGGCAAACGAAAACTCGTTCCGTCAAGCCGTCTATGCGGCTATTGATATTGTGCGTTGCCGCAAGCAGGTTGACGAGGCTTCTGCCAATCCACTTAAGGTGACGGTGCGTGAACGCGACAGCCGTCGCAATAACGATGATGTGGAGTAAATAGATGTGTCTCCGTCCATGACAAAAGAATACATCAATCGGTTGGGACAGGAAAAGCGGGAGAAAATTTTTCATGCTGTCAATACCGAACTTATAGTACGTGAGGCTTATTTGCGGTCGGGCTATTCGGCTGGTGAACTGTGCGAGAAACATGGGTTTGCACCAAGAGACGTATCTGCAGTTATGGGGTTGTATTATGGAGAAAATTTTACTTCACTGTTACGCCGCTTGAGAGTAAACAGGGTGTGCAAGATGCTTGAGTCACCAGCCAATCTGCATAAATCATGCGAGATGATTGGCTTGCGTTGCGGTTTCTCCAATCGCCAGAGCTTCTACAATGCGTTCTGCAAAATTAAGGGCATGACTCCGCAGGAGTATAGAAACAAGATTTTTGAACAACAATGAACAAATTAAAAACCATCATTATGAGTGCAGTCCTGTCTGCTGTCTCGGCATCCTCTGTCGTTGCCGACGACTTTAAATATAACAATGAGCGATTTGCTGACCTGCAAATGTTGCGCTATAAAGTGCCAGGCTTCGACCAGCTGTCACTTCGTCAGAAAACTTTGGTATATTACCTGAGTGAGGCTGCCTTGTGTGGGCGCGATATTCTCTTTGACCAGAACGGAGCCTATAACCTCCGCATTCGCAAGATGCTTGAAACAGTTTACACTGATTATCAAGGCGACCGCAACAGTGCAGACTTCAAGGCTATGGAAACATATCTGAAGCAGGTGTGGTTTTCCAACGGCATACATCATCACTATGGCTGCCATAAGTTTACACCCTATTTCACACAGGAGTTCTTTCGCAGAGCGTTGCGTGGAGTGGATGCCACAAAGCTGCCCTTGCAGAAAGGGCAGAGTGTAGATGACCTTTGCAATGAGGTTTTCCCTGTCATTTTCAATCCTGAGATAATGGCAATGAGAGTCAATCAAAAAGACGGCGAAGACCTTGTTAGAACATCTGCCGCCAATTACTATGGGGCGGGTGTTACCCAAGCGGAAGCTGAGGCATTCTATGAGGCGCAGAAGGATACGCTTGCCCCAGAACCTGTGATGTACGGACTCAACAGCCGGCTTGTCAAGAAAAACGGAAAGCTCCAAGAGGATAAATGGGTGTTGAACGGCCTCTACGGGCAGGCCATAAAGAAGATTGTATTCTGGCTCGAAAAAGCTGAAAAAGTGGCGGAAAATCCAAGCCAGAGGGCTGTTATCAAAGAACTCGTCAAGTTTTATACCACTGGAGACCTGAAGACATTTGACCACTACAGTATACTGTGGCTCAAAGATACCGACAGCATGGTGGACTTTGTCAACGGTTTCATTGAAAGCTATGGGGACCCACTCGGGCTGAAGGCAAGTTGGGAAGCTTTTGCCAATTTCAAGGATCTCGATGCAACCAAACGCACGGAGAAACTCAGTTCCAACGCACAGTGGTTTGAGGATAATTCACCAGTAGACCCGCGCTTCAAGAAAGACAAGTGTACAGGAATCTCTGCCAAGGTCATCACAGCTGCCATACTTGGAGGCGACCTGTATCCCTCAACAGCCATAGGCATCAATCTGCCTAATAGCAACTGGATACGCAAGCAGCACGGTTCAAAGAGCGTTACAATAGGCAATCTTACAGATGCCTACAACAAGGCAGCTCACGGAAACGGATTTAACGAGGAATTTGTTATAGACGAGGCAACACGCAAGCTTATCGATGATTATGGTGATGTGTGTGACGACCTTCACACTGACCTCCACGAATGTCTTGGTCACGGTAGCGGCCGTCTGCTTGAAGGGGTGGGCGACGATGCGCTCAAGGCACATGGTTCTGCCATTGAGGAGGCGAGAGCAGACCTCTTTGCCTTATATTATCTGGCCGACTCCAAACTTGTGGAATTAGGGCTAACACCAAACATGGAGGCTTACAAGAGCAACTATTATCACTATATGATGAATGGTCTTCTGACCCAGATGGTGCGTATCCAACCAGGTAAGGACATAGAGGAGGCCCATATGCGCAATCGCCAACTTATTGCACGTTGGGCATACGAACACGGCAAGGAGCACAACGTGGTGGAACTTGTCAAGCGGAACAACAAAACCTATGTAAAGGTGAACGACTATGCTGCCTTGCGCAGCCTGTTTGGCGATTTGCTAAAGGAGATACAACGTATCAAGAGTGAGGGAGATTATGAAGGTGCACGCCAGTTGATAGAGACCTATGCCGTGAAAGTTGACCCAAAACTCCATCAAGAGGTGCTGTCACGTTATGATGCTCTTGACCTTGCACCTTACAAGGGCTTTATCAATCCGGTTTATGTGCCAGAGCTTGACTCTGAGGGCAACATCACCGATGTCAAGATTGACTATACCGAGAGCTATGCTGACCAGATGTTGCGCTATTCAACCAAATACGGATATCTGCCTTATATAAATGAGTGACATGGCAACACAGCATCAAGATGAGACAACGCAAGACTCTCTTGAGTCCCCTAACTCTGTAATGGTAGCGTATGTAAAAAAACTGCTTCGGGCAGCAATGAATGGCCCGCTGTCGCAGTCGTTAAGAGAGAAGGGGTTGGGCTACAGACTTATTTTCGGTGTAGACTGGCCGCGGCTGATAACCATTGCTAATGAAATCGGTAAAAGTCATCAGCTTGCGCAAGACCTCTGGAAGGAAGATGTGCGTGAATGTCGCCTCCTTGCCGGACTTGTTCAGCCCACCGAATCTTTCTATCCTGACATTGCCGATATTTGGGTGGAGTCAATGCACTATCCTGAAGAGGCGCAATACACGGTAATGTCGTTGTTCTGTCATCTGCCCTATGCGTCCGACAGGGCCTTTGCATGGATAGCCGACAGTCGCCCCATGTTTCAGTTGTGTGGTTTTCTGACTCTTTCGCGTTTATTCATGAAGGGTTTCCCGCTTATGAAAAAGTCAGAATACGAATATCTTGACCAAGCAGAAACAGCATTGCAAAACACGGATTTGTATGTACGTAAGGCGGCCTACGATTCTTTGCTGAAATATGCACAGACGGGCGAAGAACAGGAGGCCTTGGCCGACAGGGTGCTCAGAACTTTGGAAAAAAACAAATAGAAATAGAATTTTTTTGCCATGTCGGTGTCGTTTATTAACTTTGCTGATTGGTAAAACCACTAAGTTGGAACATAAAGAAAACATTACAGTAATCATGACAAAAGGAAAGGTAGATGCCCTGTTAGGCATCGTTTTCGGTGATGAGGGCAAAGGAAAAGTAGTAGACTACTTCACTCCTAAGTATGATGTGGTAGCACGTTTTGCGGGAGGTCCCAATGCCGGTCACACCATTATATTCGATGGCAAGAAATTCGTGCTTCGTTCTATACCGTCAGGCATCTTCGATGAAAACAAGATTAATATCATCGGCAATGGCTGTGTGCTTGCTCCCGACCTCTTTATGCTTGAGGCGAAGGAATTGGAAGACGCCGGATATTCATTGAAGGACAGACTGCACATCAGCAAGCGCGCCCATCTTATCCTGCCTACCCACCGCGCTCTTGACCGAGCATACGAAACGCTCAAAGGCAAAAACAAAATCGGTACCACAGGTAAAGGCATCGGTCCTACCTATAGTGACAAGGCCGCCCGAGTAGGCATCAGAGTGGGTGATATTCTGCATGATTTTGATGATAAGTATCAGGCACTGAAGGCACGCCATGAACGCATACTCCAGAACCTTGGCTACGACTATGACATAACGGAAGAAGAGAAGACATGGCTTGAGGGTGTAGAGTATATGCGCTCGTTCAAGTTGACGGATTCGGAGATGGAGATCAACAAATACCTTGCTGAGGGCAAAAGCGTGCTCGCCGAAGGCGCACAGGGCACAATGCTCGACATTGACCATGGCACATATCCGATGGTATCATCGTCATCGACCACCACAGGAGGGGTCTGCACTGGCCTTGGAGTGGCTCCCAGCAAGATTGGTGATGTGTTCGGCATCTTCAAGGCATATAGCACACGTGTTGGCTCAGGACCTTTCCCTGTAGAACTCTTTGACAAGGTGGGAGATCATATCCGCGAGGTAGGTCATGAATTTGGTGCCGTGACAGGACGCAACCGCCGCTGTGGTTGGTTGGATCTCGTCAGTCTGAAATATGCTGTTGAGATCAACGGTGTAACGCAGTTGATTATGATGAAAGGCGATGTGCTTGACGACCTCAAGACTATAAAGGTATGCACAGCCTATAAGCAAAACGGTGAGACAATCACTCACGTCCCGTACGATCTTAACGGTTGTGAAGCGGTATATGAGGAACTCCCTGGCTGGAATTGTGACCTAACAAAGATTACAGCAGAAGCAGATTTCCCACAGGCCCTCAAAGACTACATATCATTCATTGAAAAATACATAGGCTTGCCCGTCACCATTGTGTCTGTCGGGCCAGACCGCAATGCAACAATCATCAGAGGCTAAAGGTATAAGCCCCATAATATAATCGCAAAACCTGCCGTGGTCGAGATATCTCGATAACGGCAGGTTTTGTTTTTTGCAGGTTTGTTATTCCCGCAGAGCCGCAATGACGTCTTCTGCAATAAGGTCTTCACGCAGACGGTTGTCTGCAAGGTATTGCTTTATGTTGTAGCGGTCTACAAACCCTTTCTTTGCGCCATAGCAGAGTGTCTTGGTGCTTGAATTGCCAAAATAGCGGGCAATTTTCTCTCCGAATCCTCCGTCAAGAGCACCGTCCTCAAGTGTCACTACAACTTTGTGGTCAGTCTTGAGGTTCTCCATCAAGGCAGTGTCAATGCCCGTAATGTAGCGTGGGTTGATAAGAGTTGGGTTGGTGCCATTTGATTTGAGTGTTTCACAGACCCTTTCGCCAAGAGCAAAGAAGTTGCCGAGGCCGAGTATTGCGACCTCCGTGCCGCGGGTGACAACTTCATACTTGTTTATGTCAGAGTAGTTGGTTGCAACGGAGCGGCTTGTTGGCATAGCTATGCCGAGCGGAACGCGTATTGCAACGGGATGCTCCTTGTATTCAAGGCTCCAGTCGAGCATGGCAAGATACTCGTCTTTGTTTGTTGGGGCGAGGTATATGAGGTTAGGGATGTTTGAAAGGAGCGGAATGTCATAGTGGCAGAGGTGTGTGACATCGTTCATTGCAGAGAGCGACCCCCAGATTACGAGTATGGTAGCGGGATTGTTGTTGATGCAAAGATCTTGTGAAATCTGGTCGTAAGCACGTTGGATGAATGAACTGCACACACCGAGCACAGGCTTTCCGCCCTCCTTGGCAATGCCCGAGGCAAGTGCCACAGCGTGTTCTTCAGCAATTCCGACGTCAATAAACTGTTTGCCAGCCTCTTTGCGCCGTTCGGGTGACCATGCCCAGATGCCTGGTGTGCCTGCCGTTATGGCACAAACGGTATTGTCTTCCTTCATGCACCTGAGCAGATGAGTGGCGGTGAGTTCTTCGTAGCTCTCGCCAACGGGAGTGGACTTCAGATTGCCCGTAGTAATGTCAAATGGGGAGGTCCAGTGCCAGCGCTCTTTCTCTTCTTCTGCAAATTGGTAGCCTTTGCCTTTGAGTGTGTTGATATGCACCACAATGGGGTGATCAATATCTTTAACCTGCCTGAAAGCTTCAATGAGCGAACTGATGTCATTGCCTTTGTCCACGTAGATGTAGTCAAGTCCCATGGCCTTGAAAAGATTGGTGGCACAGCCTCCCTTTGAGAGTCTCAGCTGCTCAAGGTTCTTGTAGAGTCCTCCGTGGTTTTCGGCAATAGACATCTGGTTGTCATTTACCACAATGATGAAGTTGGTGCCAAGTTCTGCGGCCCAGTCAATGCCTTCAAGAGCTTCGCCACCACTTAGCGACCCATCGCCTATAACAGCGATAACATTGCCTTCTTGTCCTTTAAGGTCACGCCCTTTTGCCAGTCCACCTGCCAGACTCACCGATGTTGAGGTGTGGCCTATAACGAAGTGGTCGTGCTCGCTCTCCGATGGTTCGCTATATCCGGAGACATCGTCATAGTGATCGGCATGCAGGAATGCCTCTGCACGTCCAGTGAGCATCTTGTGGGCATAGCTCTGGTGAGAAACGTCGAAGACAATCTTGTCCTTTGGTGAATTGAAAACATAATGCATGGCGATGGTAGCCTCAACCATGCCGAGGTTCGGGCCACCGTGGCCTCCGTGTTTGCTGAGTTTTTCCAGCAGCAGTGTGCGTATTTCTGATGCAAGTTCCTCCATCTGTGGCACGGAGAGTTTCTTAACGTCTTGTGGTGATTGGATGTTATTTATGTATTTCATTGTGTGGGTTTGTTTTTCAGAGTGCAATTTTGGTGTGTGCGAGTTTGGTGTCCTGACAACTGTCACGCTGGTGTTTTCTTATACTAACATTCTTTTATGCGGCACGGTATTGTGACGGTGTCTTGCCAGTGTGTCGTTTGAAGAACCTTATAAAATGTTGAGGGTATTCAAACCCCAACTGAGCACCGACTTGCGACACTGACAGCGAGAGGTCGCAGAGTAATTCCTTGGCGTGGGAGAGGATATGGTGGGCAATGAAGTCTTGTGCCGTGCATCCTGTTTCGACCTTTACCAGTTCGCCGAAGTAACCAGGTGTCAGACTGCATTTCCCGGCAAAGAAAGACACAGTGGGAATCCCGTGAATTGAGGCTTCGTTGGTGATATAGTCGTTTAACCCAAATCGGTCATTAGGATTTCTCTGTGTCGTACGGCAAAGAGGAAATCCTTTAATTTTTCCCATATAGACAAGAATGATTGTCGTGTTTTTAGTGAT
>USTH01000051.1 GCA_900557555.1 uncultured Prevotellaceae bacterium
ACTGTGGGCCACCACCCAAATCTATTTCGCCTCCGTCACCGGTGTGTGTGCCGATGTTTTCGATGCTCCAAATGGCATCGTTACCCAATACGCTGACTTTCTGTGCAGCGCCCTTAGAGGTGGCATAGAGACCGTTGGTAACGCTCTTGATGACATAAGTCTTGCCCTCTACAGGCTCAGATGGCTCTGCAGCTATCACCCAAACACCACCAGGATAGGCAGCCTCATTCAACTCTGCCTCCGCATTCTGCAAATTCTCCAAAGTGGCCGCATAGGCTGCTGCAGATGTTGTCTGGTTGTAGTTCTTGATGGCAATCATGGTCTTGGCATTGTTGTATGCCTGAGTGAAATTGCTGAGCACAGTCTGTGCTACTTTGTCATAAGGAGCTTCCTTGGCGACCACTGCACTTGCGGTAGCGGCCAGAGAAGGCACGAGGGTTTCGAGTTCTGCAACAGTGGCAGCCTTGGCTGCTTTTTCCTCTGCTGCTTTGGCAACGAACTTTGTTACGCTGTCTTCAGGAACAGGGATGAGGCTCCAAGTGTTGTAGCCCGTGACATTATCTGCCACAACATCTTCGAACACTGTCCAACCGAAAACATAACTGCGTTGTGGGAGCGATGAGGAATTGCTGATTGCGCGGCTGACACGTTGGTCGGTCTCGTCTGCAATCCAATACTTGCCTGTACCCACACCATAAGGACGGAATCCCTGTGCGTTGAGGGCGGTTTCAGAACATGTGGTGTTTTCGCCATACCAAGTGTCACCGTCACCAGTGTTAAGATACCAATTGGTACCCATGTTCTGTGCATAGAAATATCCGTCAGCACCCTCTTTAGCTGTCAGTCTGTAGATAAAGTTGGCATTCTTCTCATCAAACATGTCATACAGACACATCGATGCACCGCTCTTGCTCTTGAAGTCAGGTGTCGTAAAGATTGCCGGATAAACTCCAAACTTATTATTGTAGGCTTCGAAGTTGCTTACAATATAATAGTAGCCTGCAGTAAGAGGATTGACAGCAGCTGTCTGGAGAGCCTTATATTCAGTTTCAAGATTCTTGCACGCCTGTTTCATCTCGTCAGAAGTGGCGCTTTCGGTCAGGGCCTCAGCGGCGGCAATGGCATTCAGGAATGCTTCAGCCGTTGCAACGGGGAATACGCCAGGAGCAGTACCGGTCTTCACACCATAACCCTTGTAGGTTGCAAGAGAGCTCTGGAAGTCCGCCCATGTCATAGGCATAATGAGGTCAGCCACGATATTAGGAGCAACTCCCCATCCTATTGTTTTCCATTTTGCAGAATAAGCTGCGGCAACAGCATCATACACGTGTATGTTGGCTGTCTGACATCCGGCCATGAAGTATCCACCGACCTGAGGCGGAGTTGTTGAAAGGCAGTACAAATCCTTTACTGGTGTACCAGAGAAGCAGAAACCCTGTGCCACAGTGGCCATGCCTGTTCCAAAAGTAATCTTTGCCAGCTTGCCGCACCCGCTCAAGGGGTCCCCGTTTCCAATAGTAGTGAAACTGTTGGGGAAGGTGAGCTCGGTAATCTCTGACATGTTGTTCAATGCCGACGTGCCAGTAGACAGCAGACCTTCATTAAGCTTCAACGATGTAACCGTGGAATAGCGGAACGCTTGGTTGCCAATCTTGGTTACTGCATACTCAAACCCGTCATAGTAGACTGTGGCGGGTACTTCAATTGCACCGGAATAGCTGTTGTCGCCAGCTTTCTCAGGTGCGTTTGGTCCAGGATATGTAACAGTAGCCACGCGATTGCCGTTATCAAAAAGATAATACAAGCCATCGACAAAAGTACCGTCTGCAAATACCTGGTTCACCCCAAATCCCAAAACGGTCAGGAGTGACAAGACAAGAAAACGTACATGTTTAATCATAGCGTTAATAATTAGAGTTAATAAATGGATATGCACATTCGACATCTGGGCTTGACAACCCAGACAAGAAACAATCACACAGAGTTTTCTTTATAATATATCTTTTCGCTGGCAAATATATCAATTATTCTTCATTTACGGTTAAACAATACAAAAAAATTCTTCTTATCAAAGTTTTTTTTCTTGTTTTCTAACGACCGAATTGGGCTAAACGGAGAACTCTGTACCAAAGACACTACTCCACGGTGACCGCCACGCAACATTATTATATATAGTAAAGAAAACTGCTATGCGTTTGCGAAACACATAGCAGTAATTATGAAAAGCACCCAGAGCTTAGTCTGGCGCTATGAATGCCATAGCCTGTCTGTTACCGAGAAATTATTTCTGTTTTGCCATTCCAAACAAATTCACATTCAACACCTTGCGGTACAGAAATCTTTTTTTCGAGTTTTCCATTAGACAAGAGTTTTAGCGACACACTGATAGTGCCTTTCGGGTGAGGTATGGAGCCGCTTATCTGCTTAAGTTTCCCTAAAGCAGGCTTTATCTGTATCTTGCTGAAGCCAGGTGCCAGACTACTGATTCCGAGAACACACCTGAATAGTTCCACATTGGGACTTGCACCCCATGCGTGGCAATCTGAGCGGGTTGGTTCAGGCGTTTCTGCCCATGTGGTCATCCCTTCTTTGAGCTGCTGTCGCCAGATGCCAAGTTCATCGAGAAATCTATCCGCAAGTCCCGCCTTCTTCATGGCAGCGAAGAGATAGTAACGAAAATATATTGTAGCCTGGGTGAGCGACTTGTCTTCAAGAATTTTCCTACACAGGTCGGTCTCCTGCCCCTGCGGCAAAACACCACATATAATAGCCATTATATTGGTATGTTGCGAATAGTTGCGCTTGTCTTTAGTGTCAGCAAACAGCTGGCGTTCGCTGTCCCAATAGTGTTCGGAGAATTTGCTGCGAATACGTTTGGCCAGAGCTTCGTAATGCTGTGCCATGCCCTCAATGCCCAGAGCGTGTTCCATTGCTGCCGCCTCGTCAAGAGCCATCAGGAAAGCAAGGTCTTGATAGGCCGAATAGCCATCGTCCTGCCTTATCGGCGTACCCATAGGAAAGTTGGCTGCCCAGTCGCAGAAGAACCAGAACGGAATTTTCTCCAGACTGCCGTCAGGTCGCAGGAACTGCTCATACCATGCCAGAACGCTTCTGACGGCAGGCAACAGACGCTTCACTTCCTGCGGGTCGTCACGGTACATCCAATAGTCATAGACCATGCCGCTCCACGACAAGGAATAACTTGATATAATCTGCAAAAAAGAAGATGGGTAGCGGCTTCGGGTCAGACCATCAGACACCATTGACTGTCTACCCATTTCCAGAGCCTGACGAAGCATGAGAGAGTCGCGGGTGTTGAACATGGTCACCATTGTCTGAATGCGTGTGTCACCGAAATACTGCAACTGCTCATAATAGGGACAATCCATATATGTTTCGTTAGCACAGAGTCGGGCCGTGCGCCACCCCACATCAAGCATCTTGTCGATGTCGGCATCTTCGTCTGCCGTCAAGGTGCTGACCCTCTCAAACGGATACATTGAGGTAACTCCGCAGACACTGTCAACACGAAGAGGCTCGTCACCGGTCACTACCTCCAGCAGCATGTAACGCCACGTGCGCCACCACAACGGTGTGTAACGGAAATCAGCCGTTCCATCGCAAATAATGCGGTCTTTACACCCCAGGAACACCTTACCATCAACCTTGTCACGGTTTCCCAACGGCAATAGCTGTCCATTAGGCTGTTTGTCAAACAGGGTTTCGGCATACCCTACAGTAACAGTTGCACCTCTGCCACCCGACAGGCACACGTACGGATAGCCCGTAACCAATTCCTTTTGGTCCAGCAGAATTGTCGTCCGACTGTTCTTGGGCACTATGATGTCAGAAAACTCTTTTGCCGATTTCAACGAATAGTTTACCGTATCACTGCCAGTCTGCAACTGACGAACTACGAGAGGGTTGCAAGGACGTTTTTCCATCTGTGGGATAGTGCGCGGTGTCAGCTGGCGGAACCCATAGTCTGGATAGCCTTTCAATGCGGCGCGAAACTGTCCGTAGGCGTTTTTCCATTTCGAGTCATCAAAGTCAGTGCCAAGCCAACCGTGCGGAAACTTCTTCATATCAACCTGCTCATTGGGACCAACGGCAAAGTAGCCTCTCACACTGCCCGCACGACAAACAGAGTAGGCCTCATTAGTCAGGCATCGCCAACTACCGTTGGTGTTGACAACATCCTCACGCTCTGTGTCACCCTGAATCAGAAAGCCACACTCACCGTATGTCATCTGTGCAACAGGTCGGGCTGTACCGAAAAACCACACCTCGGCACAAAGCACATTATCGCCCTCACGCAGATAGGGGCGCAAGTCCAGCGTCTCAAATTTCCAGTTGAGCAAGTCGCCTCTTGAAGGCCCGTCGCTGACCTCCCTGCCGTTGACATACAGTTTATAGCGTTCGTCAGCCGACACAAGCACAAGGAAATTCTCACCCAAGTCAGCGGCCGACAGAGCAAACTTCTTGCGAAACAGGCGAACTCCATACTCACGGGCATTCTCATTGGGTACGCCAATCCAGTAGGCGCCCCATACATTGTCTTTCAGGCGCTTGTCCAGACGGTTCATCACATTGGGGGCCAGTGCGCACGATGCAACACCATCGGCATTGGGCATGTCTGCAGCACCATCGGCATAGGCCGACACTACCGCAAGACCGAGAGCACCCAGCAGCTCACACATTCTTTTTCTGCAAATAAAATTCATTCTGATTTTCAAATAAAAATTAGCAACAATTCTTTTCTCTCCAGAGTTTACCGTGCAACACTATCGAAAGCATAATATAGCACAGTTACACTCCATTATCGCCACAAAGATACGTAAAAACCTTTTTATGACTACATTTTTTTGCCGAGAACTAAAAAAAACGTACTTTTGGGACTGAATTAAGGACAATTCATTTAAATGGTCATAAAAATACATGGAAAACAAGAAACTTTTTTCTGATTTCGCTCCTGTTAGCAAACAAGAATGGCTTGACAAAATCCAAGTCGACTTGAAAGGAGCCGATTTCAACAAACGAATGGTGTGGCGCACCAACGAGGGTTTCAATGTGCAGCCTTTCTACCAAAGAGAGGACATCAAAGACCTCGCCACTACCAATGCCCTTCCAGGTGAATTTCCCTACGTAAGAGGCAACAAAAAAGCAGACAATGTGTGGTACGTTCGCCAGAACATTGTGTGCGACTGTCCGAAGGAGGCAAACGCCAAGGCTTTGGACATTCTCAACAGAGGTATTGACTCTCTGGGATTTAAGATTCCGGCCAACAAACTGAACTCGGAGTACATTGACACCCTGCTCAACGGCATATGTGCAGACTGTGTTGAGCTGAATTTCACCACTTGTCAACGCCACACGGTGGAACTGGCAAAAATCCTGGCCGCTTACTTCGACAAGAAAGGCTACGACAAGAAAGCCGTCAGGGGTTCTGTAAACTTCGACCCCATTGAAAAAATGCTTTCCAAGGGCAAAGACACGTCAGCTATTCTTCCACAGTTGAAAGAGGCAGTAGAGGCACTTGCCGACTATCCCTATTTCCGCACCATAGGAATCAATTCCGCCACTCTGACTGACAGCGGAGCCTACAGTTATCAGGAACTGGGCTACGCTCTGGCATGGGGCAACGAATATATGCAGGAGCTGACCGATGCAGGCATAGCTCCCGAGCTTGCCGCAAACAACATCAAGTTCAATATGGGCATCAACGGTGTGTACTTCATGGAAATAGCAAAGTTCCGTGCCGCACGTATGCTGTGGGCACAGATTGTAAGCCAATACACTCCGTGCAAGGAGAGCGCCAAGATGCATGTATGCGCCACCACCACAAGCTACAACCTCACATTGTTTGACAGCTATGTCAACATGCTTCGCACCCAGACCGAGACCATGTCGGCCGCTCTTGCCGGTGTAGAGAGCATCGTTGTAGCTCCGTTTGACGAGACCTTTGAAACTCCAAACGAATTTGCAGAACGCATAGCCCGCAACCAGCAGTTGCTTCTCAAGGAAGAGTGCCACTTCGACAAGATTGTTGACGTAGCGGGAGGAAGCTACTTTGTAGAACACCTCACCGATGCACTCGCCGGACAAGCCTGGAAACTTTTCCTTGCAGTGGAGGAAGATGGTGGTTTCCTTGCCCAAGCCAAGGCAGGCAAGGTGCAGGCCGTTATCACCGAAACCAACAAGACTCGCCATGCCAACGCTGGCAAGCGCAAGGAATTCATTCTCGGCACAAACCAGTTCCCCAACTTCACAGAAAAGAGTGAAGGAAAGACTCCTATCGAGGGATGCCACGGATGCAAAGACAGCGGCGGTGACATTCCCGCCATTGTGTCAAGCCGTTTGGCAAGCGACTTTGAGACTCTCCGACTGTCAACAGAAAAAGCTGCAAAGACACCTGTTGCGTTCATGCTGACAATAGGTAACCTTGCGATGCGTCAGGCACGCGCCCAGTTCAGCTGCAACTTTCTTGCTGCAGCAGGCTACAAGGTTATCGACAACCTCGGTTTTGAGACTGTAGAAGCCGGAGCCGAAGCGGCCCGCAAGGCAGGAGCAGACATTGTGGTGCTGTGCTCAAGCGATGACGAGTATGCAGAATATGGCATACCTGCCTTTAAGGCTGTAGGCGACAGCGCGCTGTTCGTCATTGCCGGAGCACCTGCATGTAGCGACGACCTCAAGGCCGCCGGCATTGAGAACTTTATCCATGTGCGTGTGGACCAACTCCAGACACTCAAAGAGTTTAACGCTAAATTGGGAATATAAGTTATGGCAAGAAAAACATTCAACAACATAGATATCTACGCTAACATCGAAGCCGGAAACGGACAAGAATGGCAAAAGAAAAACGGCATCACTGCCAACTGGAAAACTCCGGAACAGATAGATATCCAGCCCGTCTATACAAAAGAAGACCTTGAGGGCATGGAACACCTCGACTTTGCGGCGGGCATTCCGCCGTTCCTGCGCGGCCCGTACAGCATGATGTATCCCTTCCGCCCGTGGACCATTCGCCAATATGCAGGTTTCTCAACAGCCGAAGAGAGTAACGCCTTCTACCGCCGCAATCTGGCGAGCGGTCAGAAAGGTCTTTCCGTAGCATTTGACCTCCCCACCCACCGTGGCTACGACCCAGACAACGAACGTGTCGTGGGCGACGTGGGCAAGGCTGGCGTGTCTATTTGCTCACTCGAAAACATGAAGGTGCTTTTCGCTGGCATTCCACTCAACAAGATGTCGGTGTCAATGACCATGAACGGTGCGGTGCTGCCTATTTTGGCATTCTACATCAACGCAGGTCTTGAACAAGGCGCCAAACTTGAAGAGATGGCGGGAACCATCCAGAACGATATTCTGAAGGAATTCATGGTGCGCAACACATATATCTACCCACCAGCATTCTCAATGAAAATCATTGCCGACATCTTCGAATTCACATCCCAGAAGATGCCTAAGTTCAACTCCATTTCTATCTCTGGCTACCACATGCAAGAAGCTGGTGCCACAGCCGACATAGAATTGGCCTACACTCTGGCCGATGGTATCGACTATCTGCGCACGGGTATAAATGCCGGCATAGATGTCGATGCTTTTGCACCACGACTGTCGTTCTTCTGGGCCATTGGAGTGAACCACTTCATGGAAATTGCCAAGATGCGCGCAGGGCGTCTGCTATGGGCAAAGATTGTCAAGAGCTTCGGTGCCAAAAATCCAAAATCAATGGCATTGCGCACTCATTCGCAGACATCAGGGTGGTCACTGACAGAGCAAGATCCGTTCAACAACGTGGGAAGAACCTGCATCGAGGCCATGGCAGCAGTGCTCGGACACACACAGTCGCTACACACCAACGCACTCGACGAAGCTATCGCACTGCCTACCGACTTCTCGGCCCGAATTGCCCGTAACACCCAGATATACATTCAGAATGAAACCCAGGTGTGCAAGCACATTGACCCGTGGGCAGGCTCATATTACGTTGAGAAACTGACACAGGAACTTATCGACAAGGCATGGGCACACATCGAAGAAATTGAAAAACTCGGAGGCATGGCAAAGGCCATCGAAACCGGTGTACCCAAAATGCGCATCGAAGAAGCCGCCGCACGCACACAGGGCCGCATCGACACGGGCAAGCAAGTCATCGTGGGCATTAACAAGTACAGACTTGACCACGAAGACCCTATCGATATCCTTGAAATAGACAATACGGCCGTACGCAAGCAACAGGAAGCAGGACTCGCCGAACTTCGCAAAAACCGAGACAATGAAGCATGCAAAGCCGTTCTGGCCGAAATCACCAAGTGCGTACAGGAATTCCAAGACGGCAAGAAGAGCGAGAACAACCTTCTCGACCTCGCTGTCAAGGCTGCCGGCCTGCGCTGTACCCTTGGCGAAATCTCCGACGCTTGCGAGGCTGTAGTTGGACGTTACAAAGCAGTCATCAAAACTATATCAAACGTGTATTCAGCAGAAAGCAAAGACAGCGGCTACTTCCAGGAAGCACGCCGCCTGACCGAAGAGTTCGCAAAGAAAGAGGGACGCAGACCACGCATCATGATAGCCAAGATGGGGCAGGACGGTCACGACCGAGGTGCCAAAGTTGTAGCGACAGGCTATGCCGACTGTGGTTTTGATGTTGACATGGGCCCTCTGTTCCAGACACCAGCCGAATCAGCACGACAGGCAGTTGAAAACGACGTTGACGCACTTGGAGTAAGTTCGCTCGCCGCTGGCCACAAGACGCTCATACCTGCAGTCATAGAAGAACTCAAAAAACTTGGCCGCGAGGACATCGTCGTAACTGCCGGTGGAGTTATCCCAGTCAACGACTATGACTTCCTCTATAAAGCAGGAGTTTCGGCCATATTCGGCCCTGGAACATCGGTGGCATATTCAGCCGTAGAACTAATGAAACTGCTCTTGGCAGAATAACAGGATAATAGCGCCTGTTCACTGCTAAGCGGTACAGTATGTAATATCCGGAGGCTGTGTCAAAATAGGCGCAGCCTCTTTTTTGTAGCCTGCTGTAAACCATA
>USTH01000052.1 GCA_900557555.1 uncultured Prevotellaceae bacterium
CCCACATGCACCTCAAAGACTCACACAGAGGATTCATGGCAACTGCATCATACCGATGACAGTCTGTCTACATTCAACCACACGACACCATGCACAAGCCGGCACTATCTTTACCCATATTACTGTTAATGCTGTTTCTGCCTACGGCTCTTGCCATGGGCAACAACACCTCACAACCATTCAACAATTTTCTTTTCGAGCCCCTACCGGCCCTGCAAACAGAGTGCGGTCAAGGCGTGGCATCACCCTATGCCGGAGTGAGCAACGGCTGGATTGTAGTGGCAGGGGGCTGTAACTTTCCTAACACCCCCGTGGCAGAGGGCGGAAAGAAGCGATTTTACAGCAACGTCTTCACCCTCAACACCCACTCACCAACCCAATGGGTCAATGCGGGATTATTGCCCACAGCCTCTGCCTACGGAGTGGCGCTAACCACAACAGACGGTATCGTATGTATCGGCGGCACTGACGGCATCAGGAGTCTCGCATCAGTGTGGCGCATGTGCGCCGACGCCAACGGCAATGTAACCTTTGCCGCACTGCCACCACTGCCCATTGCCCTCGACAATATGACAGGAGCAGTCAGCCTTGACGGATACATCTATGTGGCAGGTGGGCAAAGCAACGGAACACCTTCACACAAGGTTTTCAGACTGAAATACCCCGACGGCAGCAACTGGGAACGCCTGCCTGACTTTCCCGGGCCACCGCGACTGCAAGCCGCTGCCTGTGTGCAGGATAATGCCACAGGAAGCGCATTATACCTCATTGGAGGTTACTCGGCTGCCGGTGCCAATCCCTCGGGTCTAATCTACAACATTAACACACAGACATGGAGTAGCACCGCTCCTGTCACAGTCAACGGCGAACCCACAGCTGTGGCAGGAGCAGTATGCGCCAAGTCGGGCAACTCATGCATAGTCTGCATGGGCGGTGTGAACAAGGAGGTGTTTGACAACGCCATTACAAGACAGACCAACCCACCTGCCGACAACGACATACAGCAGAAGCTATACCTCACCCAACAGCCGGAGTGGTACCGCTTCGGCACCAGCCTGCTTGTCTACAACACAATTACCGACACATGGACTCAGTTGCCCGGCTCGCCACTTCTGGCAAGAGCAGGTGCCGCCATAGCCGACACCGACATCAACGGGCACCACCGCTGGGTAGTAATCAACGGAGAACTCAAGCCCGGCATACGTTCCCGGCAGGTAACTGCCGTTGGCATCGAAAACCACACCTCTTTTGGATGGTTCAACTGGGCGGTGCTTTGTGCATACCTCGTGGGCATGCTTGTACTGGGCTATATGTTCATGCACCGTGAGAAGAGTGCCAACGACTTCTTTACTGGCGGAGGCCGCATTCCGTGGTGGGCCGCAGGCATAAGCATCTTCGCCACCATCATGAGTGCAATAACCTACATGTCCATTCCAGCCAAAGCCTATGCCACCGACTGGAAATACTACCCCATGCAGATAATGATACTCATTGTAGCATTCCCCGTGGTGAAATATTATCTGCCATTCTTCCGCCGTCTAAACGCAAGCTCCGCCTACGCCTATCTGGAGCGGCGGTTCAGCTATGGTGTAAGAGCCATGGCAAGCATCCTGTTTATGGCCTTTATGGTGGCACGCATGGCTCTGGTGCTGTTTCTGCCTTCACTCGCCATGTCGGCAGTGACCGATATCAACATCTTTGTCTGCATTATCCTTATGGCGGCCATCACCATTGTTTATTGCACCATGGGAGGCATGGAGGCAGTGGTGTGGGGTGACGTGGTTCAAGGTTTCATTCTTGTGGCAGGAGCGGTGTTTGCCGCCGTCTACCTTGTAACCCACACTCAGGGAGGTTTCCCCGAATTTCTTAACATAGGCATGACCGACCACAAGTTTGTGCTCTTTGACTGGTCACTGGACTACCGCACCCCCACATTCTGGATTATCATTCTCGGCGGTCTGGCCAACAATCTCATTTCCTACACCTCTGACCAAACCATCATACAGCGCTACATGACCACCCGCAACGAGCGTTCGGCCTCACGCGGAATCTTTACCAATGCCATTCTGCAGATACTGGTGTCAGTGGTGTTCTACACCATAGGTACGGGTCTCTACACTTTCTTCAAGACGCACCCCGCCTCACTTGACATCACTATGAACAAGACCGATGCCATCTTTCCGTTCTTCATGATGAGCCAACTGCCACAAGGCATTGCGGGACTGCTCATAGCAGCCCTCTTCGCCGCTACCATGAGTACCATCTCGTCTAACATCAATTCGGTCAGCACAGCCTTCACCATTGACTTCTACAAGAAATGCCGCCCGGCAGCAAGCGAACGGTCCACACTGCTCACCGCACGCTGTTCGGGCATAGCGGCAGGAGTGGCAGGCACACTGACAGCCATACTGATGGCCATAACCGACATTCATTCTCTGCTCGACTACTTCAACACCATTCTCGGAATGCTCACAGGCTCCATCGGCGCACTGTTTCTGATGGGCATTTTCTTCAAGCGCATCAACGCCACATGCGCCCTCATAGGCTTTTTGTGTGGCACACTGACAGTGTTCTACATGAACTACTACACTCAGGTGAATTTCTTCCTATTCGGATTTACAAGCATGGCGGTGGCTGTGGGTACCGCCCTATTGCTCTCGTTGGTGATGCCCAATAACAAGGAAATAGATGGACTGACATGGAGCACTTTCATACACAAACTACACAAACACACATAAACTACCTCTCATGATAATTGCAAAACTTACTGACCACAAACGCTACGAACCTCTGCACCCCTTGCTCAAGCAACTGTTTGACTATGTATGCAGCCACGACTTCACCGACACTCCTGCAGGACGCATAGCTCTGCAAGGCGATGACCTGTTCGTCAACCTTGATGAAAGCCAACTTGTCGAGAAAGACAAACAACGTCTTGAGGTGCATCGCAAATACATCGATGTCCACATTCCGCTGACCAGCGCCGAAGAATTCGGTTGGCGACCGTTGAGCACACTCGGCAATAGTGACGCCCCCTTCAACTGCGAACGCGACATAGCCTTCTACACCGCCAAAAGCGATAAGTGGTTCACCCTATGTCTGGGCGAGTTTTGCATCGTCTTTCCCGAAGACGCCCATGCACCCATTGTCGGAAACGGCGTAACACGCAAATTGGTCGGCAAGATAAGACTCTAACACAACCCCGCCTGCACACACTCACCATAAAAACCTCCGACAATCATGAAACATGCCACACTTCTGTTTATTTCAATATGGTTCTCTATGGGCGCATACGCCCAACAGAAAATAATACATTTTCCGCTGCACCCGATAGAAAGCGACAGTGTCTATTTCATGGACTTCTTCTGGCACGACATACAGGAAGAAGCTGTCAAGACACCTCTCACCACTACGCCACACCACACGTGGGATGTCAAGCCCGCAACGCCAACACATACCGCTAAAATGGAAAATCAGTGGGCCGAGACAGTCCGACATCTCAACATTCTCGGCGAGAGCGACAGCGGCAGCCTTAGCCAGTCGCTCAACCTATTCAACCAGAGTTATGCCCTCAGCCAACTCACAGGAAAAGCAAGATACATTGACATGGCCGAACATATTCTGTTGAACAGCATACTCCCACGATGGAAAAAAGAGACTCCTGGCGCAACTAAGGACGAGGCCACCAAATTGCTGCGCACAGTCAACCAGATGGCATACTCCACCTCTGGCAACAACGTGTATATCAATATGCCTATGCGCACAAACGCACACATCAAGACAAAAGAACTTGACCTCTTTCTACGAAGTGTCAACAGCAGCCCGTGGTATAACGAAACTACCATCTCCATTGCCGCCAACAACTCACCCATAGAAGTGACCGATATTGATTCACTTAACGAATTTCAAAAAGCCATCCACCACGACGCCACCTCCCCGCAGGCTCCCTGCATGGCCAGCCTGCACCTGCGAATACCACTGTGGACAACCGGCGAAACCCCATTACACGGTTTCAAGGCCAGCATTCCACGCAAGAACAGCACGCAAATAATGGTCAACGGCATAACCCAAAGCCGACCGACCGTTACCAATGGCTACATAGTGATAACCAGAGAATGGGCTCCGGGCGACATCATTACCGTCAGAATACCTACACCCATAATGCGTCTGGCGCAAGCAGACAAGCCCAACGATATCGCCCTGCAACGCGGCCCGTTCGTATATTATTATATAGGTACTGCTCCTGATGACTTCATTAACAAAAACACCGTCATAAACCACCAGTTCAGCCAGACCGACAATGCCGTGGTATTGAGCGGAATGCTCGGAGACAGCGAAAACAGGTTCTTTGCCCTGCCATACTGTCAATCCTCAAAAAAAGAGAAAATTTTTATGCCGTCAAGATAGTTTTGGCACACCGTCTGCTTTATTGTTTTATAAAGCGCTGACAACCGACTGCGCAAAAGAACAAATAAACAACAAATAATTAAATAACTACAAGCTATGAAACTTAAACCATTAGCAGACAGAGTATTGATTTCTCCTGCAGCAGCAGAAGAAAAAACCGTAGGCGGCATCATCATTCCTGATACCGTAAAAGAAAAACCACTACAAGGCAGCGTTATCGCTGTTGGCGAAGGAAAAAGCGATGAAAAGATGGTTCTCAAAGAGGGCGACCAGGTTCTGTATGGCAAATACGCCGGAACAGAAGTAGAATTTGAGGGCGAAAAATATCTTATCATGCGCCAGTCGGACGTAGTGGCCGTCATTAAATAATTTTAGCAAACAATTAATCAAAGGAGAAAACTATTATGGCAAAAGAAATAAAATACGACGTAAACGCACGTGAAATGCTCAAGGCTGGTGCAGATGCTCTGGCAAATGCAGTGAAAGTGACCCTCGGCCCTAAAGGTCGCAATGTGGTTATCGACAAAAAGTTCGGCGCTCCGAAAATCACTAAGGACGGAGTATCAGTAGCAAAGGAAATCGAACTTGAAGACGCTTTTGAAAATGCAGGTGCACAGCTTGTTAAGAGCGTTGCAAGCAAGACTGGTGACGACGCTGGTGACGGCACAACAACCGCCACAGTATTGGCTCAGGCCATTCTCTCTGAAGGCATGAAGAACGTGGCTGCCGGTGCCAATCCGCTTGATGTTAAGCGCGGTATCGACAAGGCCGTAGCAAAGGTCGTTGAGTCTATCAAGGAACAGGCCGAACAAGTGGAAGACAACTACGACAAGATTGAGCAGGTTGCCACAGTTTCTGCCAACAACGACCCTGAAATCGGGAAGCTCATTGCCGATGGTATGCGTGCAGTAAGCGTAAACGGTGTAATCACCATTGAAGATGGCAAGACAAACGAGACCCTGCTCAAGACTGTTGAAGGCATGCAGTTTGACCGCGGCTATCTGTCACCATACTTCGTCACCGACACCGAGAAGATGGAGTGTGCAATGGAGAAACCATACATCTTGATTTACGACAAGAAGATTTCTGCACTCAAAGACTTCCTGCCTATTCTCGAACCTGCCGTACAGTCAGGCCGTCCTCTGCTCGTCATTGCAGAAGACGTGGACTCTGAAGCCCTCACCACCCTCGTGGTAAACCGTCTGCGCACACAGCTCAAGATTTGTGCAGTCAAGGCTCCTGGCTTCGGAGACCGTCGCAAAGCAATTCTTGAAGACATAGCAATTCTTACTGGCGGTGTAGTTATCTCTGAAGAGAAAGGCCTCAAGCTTGAGCAAGCCACTATCGACATGCTCGGCACAGCCGAAAAGGTCACTGTAAGCAAAGACAACACAACAATCGTGAACGGCGCTGGTGACTCTGAAAACATCAAAGAGCGCATCAACCAGATCAAGTCAGAGATTGCCAACACCACATCCTCATACGACAAAGAAAAACTCCAAGAACGCCTTGCCAAACTTAGTGGCGGTGTCTGCGTGCTCGAAGTAGGAGCTTCTTCCGAAACCGAACAGAAGGAAAAGAAAGACCGTTGCGACGACGCCCTCTGTGCAACACGCGCAGCCATTGAAGAAGGTATCGTTACCGGTGGCGGTGTGGCTTACATTCGCGCCCAGGCAGCTCTTGAAGGCCTTCAGGGAGACAACGCCGATGAGACAACAGGCGTAAACATCATTCGTCGCGCCATAGAGGAGCCTCTGCGCCAGATCTGCCACAATGCAGGCCTTGAGGGAGCCGTTGTAGTAAACAACGTCCGCGAGGGCAAAGGCAACTATGGCTTCAACGCCAAGAAGGAAGTCTATGAGGATCTACGTGCCGCAGGTGTGGTTGACCCCGCCAAGGTTACACGTGTGGCCCTCGAAAACGCAGCTTCAATTGCAGGTATGTTCCTCACCACAGAGTGCGTCATCTGCGACAAAAAAGAAGAAACACCGCAGATGCAGATGCCCGCAGGTGGCATGGGCGGCGGCATGATGTAACAATCAAAGATTAATTGCCACTTGATGCAATAAAACACAAAATCGGCCGTTAGATAACTAAAGGAAGGATTCTGACGACCGATTTTTTTATAAACTAACCCCATAAAACAATTACCATTATGAACAAGAAATTCATCTGCACCGTGTGTGGCTATGTACACGAAGGTCCCACACCTCCTGAGAAATGTCCACTTTGCAAGGCTCCTGCCAGCAAGTTCAAGGAAATGGACGAAGACTCCGCATCTTTTGCCACCGAGCACGAAATAGGAGTTGCTAAAGGTTGCGATGCCGAAATGATTGCAGACCTCAACGCACACTTCAACGGTGAGTGCACAGAGGTGGGCATGTATCTCGCTATGTCGCGCCAGGCTGACCGCGAGGGTTATCCCGAAATCGCTGAAGCATTCAAGCGTTACGCCTTTGAAGAAGCCGAACACGCAAGCAAGTTCGCCGAACTGCTGGGCGATGTGGTATGGGACACCAAGACCAATCTTGAGAAGCGTGCCGCTGCCGAAGCTGGTGCATGCGCCGACAAGTTCCGCATTGCCAAACGCGCCAAGGAACTCAACCTTGATGCCATTCACGACACCGTTCATGAAATGGCAAAAGACGAAGCTCGTCACGGCGGTGGCTTTGCCGGCCTGCTGAAACGCTACTTCGGCAAATAAAGACCCGAGACATAACATTCTACAGTGAACAGACTCCGACATCACCCCTGATGGTGACGGCAGAGTCTGTTCACTTTTTTTATCCCAATTCGGTCGTTAGGACTTATTGTATTTTGTTTTTAGGAGCGCAGATGTTGCTTGTCGTTTTAGGGAATAACAGCGGGCTATTTTGAGCTAAAAACAAGCAACAGATGCCTTATAAAAAACAAAAGGCAATAAGAAGTGTAAAAAAGATGTCGGTTACGACCTAATGACCGATTTGGGTTTATACCTACACGTCTGGAACAATCTGCAAAAACGCACAAATCACGTGCCCACGATACCGTTTCGGCCGATGTGTCATCACGTTTCGGCCGAAACGGAACAGCGCATCGGCCGAAATGCAAATGCAATTCGGCCGATGCAACAAGAACTCGTCTACCTCCAATATTCCGACGACAACCGTCTGCGTGAAAACATTATTGCAGAAGACATCATTGCGGCTCTGCGGGAATAACAAGAGGAAACGTCGTTTTGACACTCCTTCACACGTCAACTCTCGGATGTGTGTTTCCACAATAATGGTAACAAATTCATTAAGAGGGGTACTGGATATCTTGTTCTAACTTTGTAATTTTGCAAAGAATATTACACATTAAGACATAATGTCATGGCAACAGACAAAGACATCCGGTTTGACACTATTGACCAGTTCAACCGTTTCTACGGCTTTGAAACTGTTCACCCCATGATATCGGTCGTAAGATATGACCGAGACGAAGCCGTGCGCGAGGGTGTTTACCACTACGGACTATATGCCCTGTTTCTGAAAGAAAACAAAGGATGCAATCTTTCGTACGGCCGCACAAAGTATGACTTCGATGAAATGACCATCACTTCGTTTGCGCCCGGACAGACCGTTACGGTGGAACACAATCCCGAGGTAATCTATCCGCGCTGGACTGCCATTCTGTTTCACCCCGATTTTATCGCCCGAACTTCGCTGGGCAGGGAGATTTCAAAATATGGTTTTTTCTCTTACAACAGCAACGAAGCCCTCCACCTTTCAACTTCAGAGGTTGAAATCTTGCACTCTGTTCTCAACATAATACAGCAAGAGATGCACCACGCCATAGACCGCCACTCACGTCGACTAATTGTAAGCAATATAGAGGTGATGCTAAACTACTGCCTGCGCTTCTACGAACGTCAGTTTATCACCCGTGAAGAAATCAATCACGCCACTGTCATGCGGTTTGAACAGATGTTAAACCCAAATCGGTCATTAGAAAAAATCTTGTCATTTTCTAATGACCGCCAT
>USTH01000053.1 GCA_900557555.1 uncultured Prevotellaceae bacterium
TCAGATGTTAGACAAAAAACTTCTGGGATGCAGTTTGTTTTATCACGGCCTTTCTTTGTAGGTTGCTACAATACGCTATTGTAACAAGGCATCAGGCTTCTTTCTATGCGAGATTTTTATATTCCACTAACTTAGTGGACTTTTGTCCGCTAGGTTAGCTGACAACTGTCCACTAAGTTAGCTGACAGTGGTACGTTAGTTAGCGGAATGACTTTTGTTCAGCAAACAGAGTTTCTAAAGCCTCTGTGTGTGTTGTAGTATGTGTTTGCTGTGGGGGTTGTTCAAGGTGAACCGGTGAGAGGCTGTGGCTCTCAAAAAGCTATGTGTTTTATGAACACACAAGAATAGTAAGTGCTTGTGTTTGCTCAGAAAACCATCCTTTATTGTTATCTTTTCTATCTCACACTGTTGTTGGCCTTGTATGTATGACTTGGCGGTATGAATTCCTTATGTTTGAATAGCACAATGGCCGCCAGTGCGGCACCTCCCAGAAGGTAGGGGTAGTAAAGGTATGGCATAAGCGAAGTGGCGGGAATTGCAGCCAGTCCGCTGGCTATGAGCAATTGCGCACCGTAGGGTATGATGCCTTGCACAAAGCATGAGAAGGTGTCGAGAATGGAAGCTGCACGGCGTGGTGCAATATTAAATTTTTTTGAGATTTCTCGTGCGATGGTACCAACCGAGAGAATGGCAACGGTGTTGTTGGCTGTGCATATGTTTGTCATGCTTACAAGGGCGGCAATAGCCAGTTCCGCTTCCTTTCTGTTATTTGTGTGGTTAATAATCTTGTGTATCAGCCAACTGATGCCCCCACTGTGGCGTATCACGCCAAACAGACCGCCTGCAAGAATAGCAATCAGAATGGTTTCAGACATTGAAAAGATGCCTTGTGTCATGGTGTTGCACCATGAGATGAAGTCATAATCGTTGCATAAGATACCTATAATTCCAGTGAGAACAATTCCCAAAGGCAGGGCAACCATTACGTTAAGGCCGCAAATGGCTGTGACAAGCACAGTAAGGTAAGGGATAATCTTTATGACAGAAATTTCGCTGTAGGCAATGGGTGAAACGGTCTGACTTGTTCCGCATATAATATAGATAATAAGGGTTATGATGGCTGCAGGCAGTGCAATCATGAAGTTTGTACGGAACTTGTCACGCATGGCGCACCCCTGTGTTTTGGTAGCTACAATTGTAGTGTCACTGATAAACGACAGATTATCGCCAAAAAAAGCTCCACCGACCGTGGCGGCAGTAAGCATGGCGATATCAATGCCTGCCGTCTTTGACATTTCTGCTGCAATAGGCATTAAAGCCGCTATCGTACCTACTGAAGTGCCTATTGAAAGAGAGATGACGCATGCAGCCAAAAACATTCCTGGCAGCAGCATGTTGGCAGGAAGTATTTGAAGCGTGAGGTTAACGGTTGCATCAACTGCCCCCATTGCTTTTGCGCTTGATGCAAAAGCTCCGGCAAGAATGAAAATCCACACCATAAACATAAGGTCACTCTGGCCTGCGCTCTCTGAAAAGATACTAATGCGCTTGCTCAGCGGGGTGTTTTTGAGTGTCAGCAGTGACACGATTGCTGTAATAATAAAGACAATGACTACTGGAACTTTATATGCATCATGATAATAAAGGCTGAAACCTACTATCAAGATAACGAGCACGAGCATCGGGCTTAGTGACAGAATTCCTTGTGTGTTGCTCAGTTTTTTCATGCGCAAATGATATTTTTCTGCAAAATTATAACTTCTTCATCTATTTTCAACAGGATATGACCACAATCTTTATTTGTCACAGCTCGGCCGTTATGTTCCAATCATTTTTGTATTGACAGGGTTGTGATGGGAGAGGTGGAGGTGTAGCGAGCAGAGACGAAGCACGCACGGACGCAATATGCCTAAACCCAACTCGGCCGTTATGACTTGTTGTTTTCTGTTTTTTAATCCAATTTGGTCGTTAGGACTTATTGTGTATTGTTTTTTAGGAGAGCAGATGTTGCTTGTCGTTTTAGCGAATAATAGCGGGCTATTTTGAGCTAAAAACAAGCAACATGTGCCTTATAAAAGCAATAGACAATAAGGAATAAAAAGGTGTCATTTACAATCTTATGACCGATTTTGGTTAAAGAAAGGCTGAAGGGGGTTGGAAAGATCTGGTTGTTAATAAACAAAAATCCCGCAACAGTCTGTAAACAGCACCGTTGCGGGATTTATTTAACTTAAATCTAAATTGGTTATTGGATTTCTATTCTCTTTCGAGTTATTCGCTCCAATCTTCCTGAGTCTTACGTACGTAACTCTTGTAGCGCTTGAGGGCGGCCGCCTGTGTTGCGTCGTACAGTTCCTGTGCTTCGCCAGGGAATGCTTTCTTCAGTGAGAGGAAACGTACTTCACCGTCAAGGTATGCTTGGAATTTATCCCACTGTGGCTCTTTGGAGTCAAGAGAGAATGGATTCTTGCCTTGTTCTGCGAGTGTGGGGTTGTAGCGCCACAAGTGCCAGTAACCGCACTCCACGGCTTTGGTCTCTTCTGCTTGGCTCTTGCCCATGCCGCCTTTGGCTTTCAGCCCGTGGTTGATGCATGGAGCATAGGCGATGATAAGTGAAGGACCTGGATAGGCTTCTGCCTCACGTATGGCCTTCAGGCATTGTGCCTGATCTGCACCCATGGCAATCTGTGCTACGTATACATAGCCGTAAGTGGCCTGCATCAGTCCAAGGTCTTTCTTGGTTACGCGCTTGCCGTTGGCGGCGAACTGTGCGATAGCGCCTATTGGTGTGGCTTTTGAAGCTTGACCACCAGTGTTAGAGTAAACTTCTGTGTCAAGCACGAGAATATTTACATCTTCACCAGAAGCGATAACATGGTCAAGACCGCCATAGCCGATGTCGTATGATGCACCGTCACCACCAATAATCCATTGGCTGCGTTTGGTTAGATAGTGAGAGAGTTCGTCTAACTGCTGGCAAGTTGAACAGCCCTTTTTCGCACCTTCCTTAATCATAGGAATAAGCTTTTCGGCTGCAGCCTTAGAAGCCTCGTAGCTTTCCTTGCCGTCAATCCATTCTTGGGCGGCCACCTTGTATTCGGCGGGTGTGTTGCTATCTGCTATGGCTGCGGTGAACAGGTCGGTAATGCGTGCGCGCATTTTCTTGTTGGCCAGCACCATGCCAAGACCAAATTCGCAGAAGTCCTCAAATAGTGAGTTGGCCCATGCTGGCCCTTGTCCCTTGGCATTTGTGGTGTAAGGAGTAGAAGGTATAGAACCTGAATAGATGGAGGAGCAACCAGTGGCGTTGGCAACCATCTCACGGTCTCCGAAGAGTTGACTGACAAGTTTTACATATGGAGTTTCGCCACAGCCAGAACAAGCACCAGAGAACTCAAAGAGAGGAGTTGCAAACTGGCTCATGCGTGGGTTTGAAGTGCAGTCAAGTTTGTCTTGCTTAGATGTTACGTTGTCGATGCAGTAACTCCAGTTGGCATCTTCTGACTCTTGGCCTTCGAGTGGAACCATCTCAAGGGCTTTGACAACCTGACCGTCTACTTTTTTGCCGAGGCAAACATCCACACAGTTGCCACAACCGAGGCAGTCCATGACGTCCACTTGTATACGGAACTGCATACCCTTGATGGCTGCTGGTGCCTTTATTTCGATGGTATCGCCTGCAAAGCCTGCCTTTTCTGTTTCGTCCATTACAAACGGGCGGATTGCAGAGTGAGGACAAACAAAGGCACACTTGTTACACTGGGAACAGAAGTCTGGCTTCCATACAGGAACAAATGTTGCAACACCGCGTTTCTCGTATGCCGCAGTGCCTTGCTGCCATGCACCGTCTTCGATGCCCTTGTATGCGGAAACGGGAAGAAGATCGCCGTTTTGAGCATTGATTGGACGGACGATTTTTGATATGAACTCAGGCTCATCGCGTTTTACCTCTTCGTCTGCCGGCAGTTGAGCCCAAGCAGAATCAACGGCGAGTGTCTTGTATTCGCCACCACGGTCAACAGCGGAGTAATTCATGTTGACAACATCCTGACCCTTCTTTCCGTAAGATTTTTCAATGAACTTCTTCATCTGCTCGATGGCAAGGTCTACGGGAATCACTTCTGTAATGCGGAAGAATGCTGATTGCAAGATTGTGTTTGTGCGGTTGCCCAAACCTATCTCCTGAGCTATCTTAGTGGCATTGATGTAATACACATTGATGTTGTGTTCCGCAAAATATTTCTTGATGTTGTTTGGCAGGTTTCTGACAAGTTCTTCTCCGTCCCAGATGGTGTTAAGCAGGAAAGTACCGCCATCGCGCAAACCGCGCAGCACGTCATACATGTGAAGGTATGCCTGCACGTGGCAAGCCACAAAATTTGGGGTCTTTATCTGATAGGTGGAACGAATGGGAGTGTCACCAAAGCGCAGATGTGAACAGGTGAAACCGCCTGACTTCTTTGAGTCGTAGGAGAAGTAGGCCTGACAGTATTTGTCGGTGTTGTCTCCGATGATTTTGACCGAGTTCTTGTTTGCACCCACTGTGCCATCGGCACCAAGTCCGAAGAACTTTGCTTCAAAGATTCCTTCGCCTCCAAGGGCCATCTCTTTTTCAAGTGGGAGAGAGGTGTAGGTTACATCGTCAACGATGCCCAGTGTAAAATGGTTTTTGGGTTCAGGCAGGTTGAGGTTATCATAAACCGACTTAATCATAGTCGGAGTTGTGTCGCTTGAGCCAAGACCATAACGGCCGCCTACTATTATTGGTGCGTTTTCTGTGCCGTAGAATGCATCTTTAACATCGAGATAGAGAGGTTCGCCACTTGCTCCAGGTTCTTTTGTCCTGTCAAGTACGGCAATTTTCTTGACTGTTTTAGGCACTGCAGCAAGAAGGTGTTTCACTGAGAACGGACGGTAGAGGTGAACACTTACCATGCCTACTTTTTCGCCTTTTGAAGTGAGATAGTCTATGGCTTCTCGTGCAGCTTCGCTTGCGGACCCCATCAGAATGATTATGCGGTCAGCATCTTCTGCACCATAGTAGGAGAATAGCTTGTATTCACGACCGCAAATCTTGCTGACCTCTGCCATATATTGTTCTACTATTTCTGGTATGGCATCGTAGTATGGGTTGCAGCTTTCGCGGTGGGCGAAGAATGTTTCCGGATTTTCGGCCATACCTTTTGCTTCTGGATGCTCAGGGGTCAAGGCGCGGCTACGGAACTCTGAGAGAGCTTTGGTGTCAAGAAGAGGACGAAGGTATTCTTGGTCCATTACTTCAATCTTCTGATATTCATGGGATGTGCGGAATCCGTCAAAGAAATTGATGAAGGGAACGCGGCCTTTTATTGCTGCGAGGTGGGCGACTGCGGAAAGATCCATTACCTCTTGTACAGAACCCTCGCAAAGCATTGCAAAACCTGTCTGTCGACATGCCATGACATCGCTGTGGTCACCAAAGATACACAAAGAGTGAGTTGCAAGTGTACGGGCAGAAACATGGAATACCGTTGGCAGAAGCTCACCGGCAATCTTGTACATGTTAGGTATCATGAGAAGCAGACCCTGTGAAGCTGTGAATGTGGTAGTGAGTGCACCAGCCTGAAGAGATCCGTGAACAGCACCAGCCGCACCGCCTTCAGATTGCATTTCCTGAACAGCAACAGTGTCGCCAAAAAGGTTTTTCCTGTTTTTACATGCCCATTCATCTACATGTTCAGCCATAGGGCTGGATGGTGTAATGGGGTAGATAGCTGCTACCTCAGAGAACATGTAGGCAATGTGTGCGGCGGCTTCGTTGCCGTCGCAGGTCATAAATTTTTTTTCTTTTGCCATTGTTTAAGGTTATGTTGGTAATTTTATATTATTCAGTTGTGTTATAAAAATTTATATGCATTAGTCTTGCGTGTGGACTAATGCAAATAAATATGTAGTTGTTTAAGGAACGGCATTGGTATCAATAAAGAAATCCGAACATCCAAAGGGGGATGTCACCGTCACGTGAAATCTCTGTGTTGTAACGTGCGTAATAGAGGTTGTCGAGTCTTAAACGTTTCTTCGAAACCTTGTCGCATACACAAATCTGAATGTCGTCGTCTATGATGAAGATATTGGACTTTCTCGTTGTCTCAACCCTATGATGACGCCAGACACTGTTTGTGAAGAAAGTTTCCATCACTTCTTGATCTGACGGCGAACCGCTGAGAACCGCATAAAGAATGTTTGTGTTGTGCGTAAGAATTCGGGTTGGCTTTTTGGGGCCGTCTGAAGCTTGTTTGTAAATCTGGTGTATCAGGCGTGCCTCCTCTAGGCTGTTCATATAGTTCATCACTGTTGCACGCGAGGTGTTAATCTCTTGTGCCAAGTTGCTTACGTTGGGTGATTCGTTTCCGCTAGTCACCATAAGATAAAGCAGCTTCTTCAGGCGGCTTACATATTTCACGTCAATCTGTTTGGTAAACAAAATGTCTACCTCTATCATTGCATTTATAGTCTTGAGCAGTGTTTCAGTGAAATTGTGGTCCTCAATGTAGATGGGGTAGTAGCCGTGGTGCAGATAGCTTTGCAGATAAATCCAAGGTCTGACTTTCATCAGTATTGTGCGCTGGACTTCTTCTGTGTGGTGCAGAATTTCATCAAACGTAAAGCGTGGAATGTCAAGTCCTGCCTGCAGGTTGATGTATTCTCTAAAAGAGAAACCGTGCAGGTAATAGAACTTGGCTATGGTTGAAAGTTCATCGTTTTCAGTACCGGTTTCTTCCAATGTGGTGGTGGCAAAGATTATTTGCAACATAGGTAATTCCCTATAGCATTCGCATAACTCTTCACGCCATCCGTTTTGCTTGAAAATCAGGTCTATAATGAGAACTCGTCCTCCGCGCTTTACAAATTCCTGTGCAAAGTCCACAAGACCGCGTCCTCTGAAATAGAAACTGTTCATGTTAACATACAGACAACGCCCAATGGAGTTGTTGTAGTTTTTTTTTGCATATTGGAGGAGGAAAGTGGTTTTGCCTACGCCTCTTGGGCCTTTTATGCCGATTAATCGATGCTTCCAATCAATCTCGTTCATTAATGGTCGGGTCATTGTAAGATCCGTATGCTCTAATAGGTAGGCATGACGTTGAAAGAAGTTCTCCATAATTACATGCATTTTTGGATTTGTCAGCAAAAGTAGTAAAAAAATGCCTAAATCGTATGCTGTTATCGAGAAAATATTGGAGAAAAATCTAACTTTGCGCTTATGAAATGTTTTTTGACAAATTTCTCACACGATTTGGCTCTATCCCATAATGGTGCATGCTATACACCACCTCCCAATGTGCGTATTATGGAGCGTGATCTTGCTGCTCTTGCAGATTACTTTACCCCCACAGGTGAGGTGTCGTATAATCCGTATGCGCCAGTGTGGGGATGGGATAGCACCCTTGTCGGCAAACTGAAAACGTGTGGTTTCTCAAATCTGCCGTCATCCGAACAGTTGGAAATGATACGTAGGCTTTCCTCTCGTGAAACTGCCGTGAATGTACTCGGACTTCTTACTACTTCTTTGCCAAGAAGCTTCCCTCTGTGCGGGGAAAGCACTGTGTGTTATTCTAAAGATGCGCTTTGTTTGCCAGGGAAACGCATTGTGTGGAAAGAGCTTTGGTCGGGCAGTGGCAGAGGGTTAAGGTTTGTAAACGGAGTTCCAACTGTACAACAGTTGAACTGGGCGTTGCGCTGCATGGAAAGGCAAGGGGGGCTTGTTGTAGAGCCATTTTATAACAAGATACAGGATTTTGCTTTAGAATTCATCGTTACTGAAACTGCGGTAGAGTTTTGTGGATTATCTGTGTTCCATACTACGGCTGGCAATGCTTATGCTGGCAATATCTTGATGCCACAGCAGCAACTATGGAAGATGATGGAGGTGTTTTTTTTGTATGATTTATACCGTGAACTTATTAGTGCCTTGGTGACAGTTCTTGCCGATGTCTTTCTCGGCCGTTATGTAGGGCCGTTGGGTGTGGACATGATGGTTATCAATGACTGTGGAGAGCTTGCCGTACATCCATGTGTGGAAATCAACGTTAGACGAACGATGGGCATGCTGTCTCTGCGCTTGTCAGAATTGGTGTGTGAAAGACGTAAGGCCGAGTTCCGGCTTGTCTATTGTAAGAATAGCGAAGAACTTGCCGCTATGTGTGGCGGTATGCCAAAGCCTGTTTTTAATGTGGCTGGAAAGTTGACAGACGGAGTGATGCGCCTTACTCCTCTGCGAGCCGATACCCATTTCT
>USTH01000054.1 GCA_900557555.1 uncultured Prevotellaceae bacterium
ACTGGCAAATTGTGGATAAACAGATGATATTTGAACTTTGTTATATAGAAGCAATAAATTATTATCTAATGGGAGCCTTCTAAATGACAAACACCTTTTTATTGACGCCAATAAAAAGGTCTTTTGCCTTTACTACATCAGACTGTCGTAAGGGAACACTTCTCTCTTGCGATAGCCCTGCCCTGTGGCGGTTGCAATAAGTTCCCCGTCTTGATTGTGAACCTTTATGTCGCAATATGGCAGGCGGTGGTGGTTACACACTTCGGTCGCCTCTGCTATCAGGTGGTCTTCCAGTAAAGCCGAGCGCAAAAAGCAGATACTGTTGTTGATGCCAAAGGTGAGGAGGCCGTGACTGTTGCATACTGCTGCAAATGCAAGGTCAACCAAGGTGAATATTGCCCCTCCTTGACAAACACCACCTCCGTTGAGATGACATTCCTCTACTGTCATTTCCGCCTTGGCATAGCCTTCGCGCACTTCGGTGAGTTGAATACCGTTGTTGGCAGCGAAGCGGTCGGTTTTGTTAAGAGTTTCTATCAATGTCATAATTAGTGTCTCTTTTAGAATCCTACTTGTGTTTGAAGCTGTATGTAGTTGTAGTGCTTGGCATAGCTCGGGCAGCAACGTGTGTATTGTGCCTGTATGCGGCATTTTTTGAAGAACCAATACTGCACCCCTATGGTGTAGTTGGTTTGGCGGGCATCCATACGGGTATTCTTGTCGAGCCAGTCAAATGAGGCTACAGCATCTATGCTTCTGGTTAGTGGTTTGAGTGCGGTGGCATACACGCCCTGTGTCTGCACCGGGCCGTTCCAGCCTTTGAGGTACTCGGAACGGACGCTGAATTCATCAGAGGTGTATTCGGCTCCAACGGTGAACCGATTGCGCCTGTAGTTGTCGCCTTCGCCAATGGTCGGATTGAAGGGGTTTGCGCCTGCGGCATGGCCTCTGCCAATCTGTCCCGACACCACTATGCGTAACGGCTCAATGGGACGGTATTCGAGTTTGAGGAGAAGGTCCTTCTCCGGATTGCCATCGCTCTTGTTGATGCCCTGTCCGTTCATAATGCCAAACTCATACTTGATGCCACTGTTGCCAGCCTCGCCATAGATGAGAAGGCCAAGATCACGGCCCCCGTTGTTGCCCATAAGAGGGTCGCTGAATCCGGCCATATACATTACCGGCTGTGAGTAACAGTTCACCAGTTCCAACTTTGCCGGTGACATGGGGTTCTCCATAGATAGCGAGTTCTTGAACTGGCCCATACGAACATTAAGCGCCCTTGATGCACTATATGTGAGATGATACTCCAGAGCGGAGGTCTTGAAGTCGTGCATGTAGAGAAAAGAGAAATGTCGGGTGATGTTGGCCTTGGCCCACACTATGGCTCGTTTGAAATTGAAAGAGTTGCTGTTGTCTGACGAGTTATAGTCATAGCCACCCTGTGCGTATCCATTAATTTTGATGCACGAAGCGAGTTCTTTTACCGCTTCGCCGACAGACTCCGCTGTAACTGCGGAAGAGAGAGTAGCTTTGTCTTCGTTGTCGTTGTTTTCGGCAAAAGCCGTAGGTATTGAGCCTAAACCAAGCAGCACTGCTGCAATAATGATATGGGTATTCATGTCCTGTTGTGGATTTATTTGTAGCATTCAAACATCTGGTCTACAGTCTGTCGGTTCATCTTAGGAGTAAACAAACTGAACAACGCCACAACAGCGAAACCACCAGTCATGGCAATGGCACCACAGTTTATCGGTGACACAGGATTGCCAAGCAACATGTTGCCTACTGTGAGGCCCACACCCCATACGAAGCACGCCCACACTGAAGCCGTAGTGACACCTTTGCAATATAGGCCAAGCATAAAAGGTGCAAGAAAAGCACCGGCCAATGCCCCCCACGAAATGCCCATAAGCTGAGCTATGAATGTAGGTGGATTCAATGCAATGAAGAGTGAGATGGCAATGAAAAAGATTATGAGCAACCGCATGACAATAACCTTGCGGCGCTCTATATTACCCTCTACAGTGTCATCTATCTCTCCACCTCTCACCTCTGCATCATTGGCTTTCTTGTCACGATAGATTAAGTCGAGGGTCATCGTAGAACTGGAGGTAAGCACCAGCGAAGCCAACGTGCTCATAGACGCCGAAAGAACCAGCAGCACCACAAGGGCAATGAGCGCATCAGGCAGTGTCTCAAGCATTGTGGGAATGATGGAGTCGAAGTCCGGCTTACCGTTCGGCAATACTGGCGGGACCCCAAAAAGACGGCCGAAGCCTCCCAAGAAATAACAACCTCCGGCAATGATGAAAGCAAAGAGGGTTGAAATAATTGTACCACGGCGAATAGCTTTTTCATCGGTTATAGAATAGAACTTTCCCATCATCTGCGGCAACCCCCACGTGCCAAGTGAAGTCAACACTACCACACCAAGAAGATTGTATGGGTCTGGCCCCCAAAGCGAGGCAAAACCGCCGTTAATTGTGGAGTCGGCATCAGACGGGATTTCAGCCATCTTGCCTACAGCGCTGCATAGGCCTCCTTGCGTGTTGAGCACAGCCATGATTACCACCACAATGCCAAACAGCATTATGATGCCCTGTATGAAATCGTTGATGGCAGTAGCTTTGTAACCTCCCAATATTACATATACAGCGGTAAACGCTGCCATGAACACCACACAATATTCATAAGGTATGCCAAAGCCCATTTCAAAAAGGGTAGAAATACCTTTGTATACTCCAGCGGTATATGGAATAAGGAATACGAATGCAATGACCGATGCCACCACACGGAGATTCTGGCTATTGAAGCGTGTACCAAAGAAATCTGGCATGGTACGACTGCCTATATGTTGGGTAAGAAGTTTGGTGCGCTTACCCAACACGAGCCACGCCAGCAAACTTCCTATCACTGCATTGCCAACACCTATCCATGTGCTCGACAAACCATACTTCCAACCGAACTGGCCGGCATAGCCCACAAACACCACAGCACTGAAGTAACTGGTGCCATAGGCAAAAGCGGTGAGCCATGGCCCTACCTGACGGCCACCAAGCACAAAACCATCGACACTGCGTGCCTGCTTACGCGAGTAAAGGCCTACTCCTACCATTACTATAAAAAATATAACTACAAATACAATCTTGATTAACATCTTTGTTTAACTATGGGGTTTGAAAATGTTTAAAGGGTTGTCTCGGCACGTGTTCCTCATCTGTTGCCTTGTCAACCCTTACACAATGCCCGAAACGGCCGTGAACCGTCTTGGTGGTTTATAGGGATAGTTGACTCAGCTTGTCCTCACTAATAAACCTGAGGGCATTTTGCATGATAATCTCACGTGCCTTCTCTGTGGCGTCGGTACGGAAGATAATGATGCCTTTCCCACCTACGAGGAACGAATACATGTAGCTGATGTTCACTCCGTTGGCGGTGAATGCAGTGAAAGCCTTGGCTGCCTGACCAGGCGTGTTGTCAAGTTCAATGGCAAACACATCGCTTATGGTTACGCTCAACCCATGCTCTTGAAGCAGCTTGTAAGCCTGCGAAGGATTTGAGCATATTATGCGAAAAATGCCGTAGTCCACTGTGTCAGAAATGGTAGAGGCTATGATTTGAATCTTTGCCTCTTTAAGAATGTCGAGAACGCGAAGCAGGGTGCCGTTCTTGTTTTCTATAAATATGGATAGCTGATGTATAGTCATGTTTATTGTGTTTTGTAATAAAACAATATGTAGGTTTGTATCCGTGTCTATACCCATAGACTTATTGGTACACCTTTCGTTTGTCAACCACTCTGACAGCCTTACCCTCGCTTACAGGAAGCGTCCCTTTCGACACCAGTTTGACATGTGGTGTCAGAAGAATTTCATCTTTCAGGGCACGGGTGATACTTTTGGTGAGCGATTGCAGACAGCCATAGTCATCGGTGAACATCTCCGCTATCTCCACTTCCACCGTCATGTTGTCATTATCGTTGTCGGTAGTAAGGGTTATTAGATAGTTGGAGCTGAGTTCGGGAAATGTCATAAGGATTTTCTCTATCTGTATGGGGAAAATGTTGACACCTCTTAGTACTATCATGTCGTCAGAACGACCGCGCATGCGGTCAAGTCTTACATGGTTGCGGCCACAAGGACAGGTGCGCCCAAGTATGCGGGTAAGATCACGCGTACGGTAGCGCAGCAACGGCATTGCCTCACGGTTGAGAGTGGTAAGGACCAATTCACCGATTTCACCGTCAGGCACTGGCTGCAGTGTCTGTGGGTCAACAATCTCTACTATATAATAGTCTTCCCAGAAATGCAATCCGTTTTGCTCCTGACATTCAAAGCCCACACCAGGACCACACATCTCGCTCATGCCAAAAGAGTTATATGCTTTCACTCCCAGCATATTCTCTATGCGTCTGCGCTGTTCTTCTGAGTGGGGTTCCGCACCGATGGCAAGCACTCTTAATTTGGTGTCGCGACGTGGGTCAACCCCTACTTCCTGCATCACCTCATAGAGGCGGTTGACATAGGACGGTATGGCATGGATTGCCGTAGTGCCGAAATCCTTGATAAATTTTATCTGGCGCAAGGAATTACCTGCCGCTGCTGGCACAGTGAGTGCCCCAAGGCGTTCTGCACCATACTGAAACCCCAATCCACCAGTAAACATGCCATAGCCACTGGAATTCTGGAATACATCGTCAGGGCGCAGGCCTACCATCCACAGACAGCGTGCCACTGCGTTGGCCCATTCATCAATGTCTTTTTGCGTGTGGAGAATAACGGTAGGGTTGCCTGTCGTCCCACTGCTGGAGTGCAGACGCACACATTGGCGCAACGGCACAGACGCAATACCAAAAGGATAGGTGTCACGCAGGTCTTGCTTTGTAGTGAAAGGTATCTTCTGCAGATCGTCAAGCGATTTGATGTCTTCGGGTTTGATTCCAATTTCCTCAAAGCGTTTCTTGTAGAACGGAGAATTCATGCAGTGCTTAACAGTGGCTTGCAGACGTTCAAGTTGCAAGGCCTCTATCTCTTGCCGAGACATGCATTCGTACTTGGGATGCAGATATGGGGACTGATCGTTCATTATATGTGGATATTAAATGTTGTATGTTTTTTTATTATGTTGTGTCAATATGGCACATTCCGTTTGCAGAATGACATGGCTCCCTCGTTTAGCAATGATACATTTTACGCACCACATAGAGAGCAAAACTCGTGGGCACCAGCCGCTGCAACAGACACTCCATGTCAGACTTCAAGTCTGACGTATAGAAGAGTGCCACCTTCTTGCGTGTTGCAGCTCTGAACACCTTGCGCGCCACAGACTGCGATGAGAGTCCGTTGGCCTCGTCGTGTTCCATCTGGCTTATGGCATCTTGCATACGAGGATAAACGTCGGTGCCTGCCAGATTGGTCTTGCGCTGAAAGTCGGTCTTTACGTCACCAGGCATCACAACGGTCACAGATATACCTTGTGCATAGAGTTCGTTGCTCAGCGAGAATGCCAAAGAGTTGACAGCCGCCTTGGTAGCAGAATACATGGCCTGAAAAGGTATGCCAAAAGTGGCGGCCATAGAACTAACAAAGACTATACGCCTGATAGTTTGTGGTTCTTTTCTGGCCCGCAGCAAGGGCAAGGCTGATTGTATAACACTTATAGGACCAAAAGTATTTACCTCAAACTGACGGTGCATATCCTCGGCAGTTATATGTTCCACAGAGCCAGCCATGCCTATGCCTGCACACAATATCAATATGTCAATGCAGGAGTGTTTCTGCGAAATTGTCTCAAAGGCCTGTAATATAGTTGGCCGCAGCGTAACATCACAATAGACATGTGACACGCCCTCTTGCGGCTTCTCCGTGCGCGACAAGTCGTAGACCGTATCGCCACACCGTGCAAACATGGCGGCAACATCACGGCCTATGCCTGATGAGGCTCCTGTAATGACTACTGTTCTTGGCATAAGTGGGAAAACGCGGTGATGTTGTTATTAGTCTTGAGGATGGTCCTGTCGGAAAGCCTTCATGCGCTCTTCCAATATGGGGTAGAGATCTTCTCTCATTCTGGAGGTACAAGCACGCACCCCAGGCTGATCTGAGCCAGTGGTATCAAGATTGATGCTGCTTACACCATAGTGTATGAGTTCAGTTACAAGCTGTCCGCCCGTCATTCCGGGGTAGCTCAACGAGAAGAAGAAACCATCGCCTATAGGTTCGGTAACATCGTTGGGGTATGTGATGGTAAAACCATTGTCGAGGAATATCTTCTTCATCTTCTGTGCACGTACGGCATATTCCTTGGTGTCGGCCACAAAGTTTATCTTTCCTTCACAACTGAGCCGCAACATTTCGGCGTAGCCATACTGTGTCGAAGAGGTACACCCGCTTGTTATCATATATAGTATGCTGGCTATAAAGGTAGGCCCGAAGATGCCAGAGTCGTTGTATCGCTCTGCAAGAGCAGGAAAGTGGCGGTCAAAAAGGATATCGCTGACACATACCAACGCCATGCGTTGCCCTGCGTACGAGAATATCTTGCTGGAACTGAGCATGAGAATATAATTGTCCGTATAGCGTGCCACAGTACGCACATAAGGCGGCTCATACGGGTGAGAAAGGTCACGTCGGTTGTCCATGGCAAAATAAGCAAGATCCTCCATTACGATAACATCGTACTTAGTTGCCATTTCGCCAATAATCTGCAACTCTTCCTCTTCAAGTGATATCCAAGCAGGATTGTTGGGGTTGCTGTAGACAATGGCGGCAATATCGTTGTCCTTTAGTTCCTCCTCTAATTTTGAACGCAGGGCTTTGCCGCGGAATGAGTAGATGTCAAACTCTTTCCACCCAATGCCAAGGATTCTAAGCTGACTCTTCTGTATGGGGAAACCAGGGTCAATAAACAGCACCTTGTTCTTGCTTTTGTCACGCTGGCAACAAGCTATGAACGAGCCAAAACTGCCCGCCACGCTTCCCACAGTGGGGATGCAGGCACGCGGTGATATATCAACATTGATAAAAGCCTTTACAAACTTGCTGGCAGCATCTTTAACTTCCTTTACGCCTGCTGCAGCTGGATATTGGCTGATTATACCACTGTCGAGAGCCCGTTTCTCGGCCTCGATGCCATAGTGGTTGGCTGGCAATCCAGGACTGCCCTGATCCATGCGAATAAACGGAATGCCAGTCTTCTGCTCCAGATACTGTGCCACCAGCAGGGTCTCTCCAATGGTAGCATGACTGAGGTCTGACACGTGGTTTACCTCTGCTGCCTCCGCTACGAGTTCGTCTGAAAAAATCTTCATTATATTTAGCCTGTTTTTATATGTCAACTGCTGGCCTCTGCCTGTCAGTTGTGAAAGTTGCGTTTGTCAAGTACATGTTTGGCCTTACCTGTAGAGCGTTCGATACCGAAAGGTGGCTTAATGTGTATGTTCGGCTTTATGCCTACAAGCGACACGATGCGGTCATAGAGCGGTTTGATGAACGGCATTTGTTCTTTGGGGCTTGCGCTGAAGAACTCTGGTCGCAGCTCCACGTCGAGGTCAAAGGTATCTTCGTTGTTAATACGGTCTACAGTGATAAAATAATACGGGGTGAATGCTGTAAATTCGGTCAGTACGGTCTCAATCTGAGAGGGGAAAACATTGACACCACGGATAATCATCATATCGTCAGAGCGTCCAAGAATGCGATCCATTCTGACGGCTGTACGCCCACACTCACATCTGTCGTAAACCAGACGTGTGAGGTCGCGTGTGCGATAGCGCAAAATTGGCATAGCCTCTTTGCAGAGCGATGTAAACACAAGCTCACCGAATTCGCCTGGAGCGCAGGGTTCGAGTGTGTCGGGGTTGATTATTTCGGGATAAAACATATCTTCCCAAAGGTGAGTGCCTTTTTGGTATTCGCACTCGCCACCTACACCCGGACCGCACATCTCAGTCAGGCCATAGATATCGTAGGCTTTTATGTGGAGTTTGCGTTGAAGTTCCTTGCGCATTCCCTCTGTCCACGGTTCTGCACCGAAGAAACCCACACGTAGTTTCATATTGTAGATACTAACCTTGTTTGACTGATGAATGGCTTCCGCCAACCGCAGTGCATAGGAGGGAGTACAGGCAAGCACCGTGGAACCAAAATCCTGCATAAGCATAATCTGCTTTTCGGTGTTGCCAGCAGATGTCGGTAGTTGGGTCGCTCCCAAGAGCGATGCTCCGTCATGAGCACCAAGTCCACCAGT
>USTH01000055.1 GCA_900557555.1 uncultured Prevotellaceae bacterium
GCTGCTTATCGACATAAGACTGCTGCCGTTGTTTAGCGGCAAGGTCAACATCAACGGATTTGAACTGCGCCAAGCCAAACTCAACAGCAGAGACCTCATAAGCGACACTCGCATAGAGGGAGTATTCAATCTGCTGGCCATCGACAAGCCCGCCGTCTGTGACCTCAAGACCAACAGCATAGACCTCTACCGAATACGTTTCAGCAATGCCGACATCAGCGTGGCACTAAGCGACACCGCCCGAAAAGACACCACACCTTCAGAGCCTTCTCCGTGGAAGATAAAGCTCGGTGAAGCTCGCTTGCACAATACACGCATACACCTGCAGATGCCGGGCGATTCGATGCGTCTCAATGCCGACATACAGCGGCTGCGCCTCCGCGATGCCCTGATAGACCTAAGAAGCGAAAGCTTTAAGGTGGGCGACATAGACCTCGCCTCGCGCAATGTGGCGTACCATCTCCCTTATGAGCCTAAGCGACCTGCCACCGGAGCAAATCCCCACCCTCTCGACTTCAACCACCTCGGCTTTGACGTTCTAAGCCTAAAGGCCAAAGACTTCAGATATGCAGGACAGTCGCTTGACATAAAGCTGCACAAGCTTGCACTGAAAGAAAAGAGTGGCCTTACGCTCAACGAGTTATCGGCAGACATCCACTACGACACCGCCTGTCTCACGGTCAACAACGCCAATCTCCGCACTCCCGGTTCATGGCTTGAGGCCGATCTGCGGTTACCTTTCAGTGCTATCAGCACACAAGGCCACGGCAGCATGGAAGCGAAAATCAAAGGGGCTATCAGCAAGGCCGACATCAGCATTCTTACCAGCAATTCGTTTGACGACCTTCTGGCTCGAAGCCCCAACAAGTCTCTCGGCATACAAGCCAGAGCCGAAGGCTCGCTGTCAGACCTGACGATAGACTATTGCAACCTGTCTATGCCGCAAAGCATTGACCTGCGCCTGCACGGCACCGTTCGGCAGCTTCTGTCTGACAAAAAGCGCAACGGCCGAATCCACTATGCCACCACCCTCAAAGATGTCAGGTTTGCCAACAACCTTATACCACACGGCTTGAGGCAAACCATACGCATACCTAACAACATACAGGTCGGCGGCGACATCAGTTTCTCCGGCAGCACATACACTCTCACCCGAAACACCGTCTACCATGGCGGTGGCAGCATGGCTTTCAGTGGGTCGTTCTCCGCACGGAGCATGTCATATGCAGGTCGTCTGCAAGCCAACCGCTTCCCACTTCATGCCTTCATGCCCGGCATGAATCTCTCGCCTCTTACCGCCACATTCAACATAAAGGGGCACGGCACCGATTTCATGTCAGGGGGCACCAACGTCACTGCCCGAGGAGCTATTGCCAGCTTCGCCTACGACGGCATTCCGCTTGACGGTGTCTCTCTCGACGCAGACCTCAAGGGAACACAAGCACATGCTGTGCTGCTGTCTGACAACCGATGGCTCAAAGCAAACCTCAATATTACCGCTGCCAAAAACGGACACGAAACGTCGGTGGCACTCAACGGTAACATCGACCAGTTTTCACTCAATCTTGGCAAGACGCTCAAGCCAGGGGAAGACCCAACCGACCTGACACTCATCATGGGCATTGACCTGCAAGCCCGCTTCAACGACAAGACCAACGCTGTGGCCGTGGCCGGAACTATTGACCCTCTCAATGCCATTACGTCAAGCATGGGTTTCCCGGGCGGCAGCCTTCAGATTGACTTCTTCACAGACGACCATTCCACCAACGCACGACTCAGCTCTGGCGACATGGCCATACAGCTCAACTCCCCAGAGTCTGTTTCTGGCATCATAAGCGGCTACAGCGAATGCGCTGCCCTGCTGTCAGAGCAGTTTGCCGAAGCCCGACTCAACGCTGACACACTGCGAACCCTTCTGCCCAACCTTGACCTCACTGTCAGAGCCACCCGCAACAACCCCGTACAACAGTTCCTGGCAATGCAGGGATACGCTTTCGACTCCCTTTATGCGCATGTCAACACAGGCAAGGATTCGGGCCTCAATGCCGACATCGACCTAAGGTCGTTCAAGGCTGGCGCCGTTCTGCTCGAACACTCATCTGTCAAGATAGTACAAGACAAGGAACACCTCACTCTGAATGCGTCAGTCAAAAACAGCAAACGCAGCAACCCCAACAGGTTTACTGCCGTCATCAACGGTGAGATGCTTGGAGACGGTTTCTCCGTTCTTGCCGATTTTGTTGACGCAAAAGGCAAGAGGGGGCTCAACATCGGCACACGTGCCTCATTCTCACCGCAAGGTGACATGACGTTCAGCCTCATTCCTGAAGTATCTACCATTGCCTACCGCCAGTTTAAGGTCAACAAGAACAATTTCATAACCATAGACCACAACAACTTCATCACGGCCGACGTAAGTCTTCTGGCCGATGACAACACCGCCCTGAAACTGTTCTCCATGCCAGCTGACTCCACCGACAGACACGACCTCACGCTAAGCATCGGGCACCTCAATCTGCGCGACTTGTCGAGTGTCATACCATTCATGCCACACATGGCAGGTTTTCTGACTGGCGACATACACATGGTCAAGGAAGACTCCGTATTCACTGCGGTGGCCGCGCTCGAGACGGAGAACTTCGAGTATGAGGGAACTACCATCGGCACACTGGGTACCGAACTGTTCTATATGCCTGAAGACAACGGGCACTATGTAGTGGCTCGTATACTCAATGAAGACAAGGAGATTGCTGTGCTTGACGGACACTATAACGGCGACGAGACAGGCAACCTCAATGCCAGCCTGACACTCAACCACATGCCGTGCCAGCTCTTCAACCCCTTGATGGGCAATGACGGCACACTGGGCCTCAGCGGTGACCTCGATGGAGAAGTAAACGTTGAAGGCACTCTCAACACCCTGAAATTCAACGGACAGATAACACCCGACTCCGTCCATGCCTACTCCGAACTGTACGGTTTTGACCTCGCAATGGAAAACAAGACCATCGACATTGTAGACAGCAGGATACGCTTCAACGACATGGCGCTATATTCCAAAGGCGACAACCCACTTTACATCAACGGCGACATTGACTTCAACGACCTGGGCAACATGGTCATAGACCTCAAGGTCAAGGCCGACGACTACGAGATTATCAACTCTCGCAAGACCAAGAAGTCGATGGTGTTCGGCAATGTCTTCATTGATCTTGATGCTACCATCAAGGGAAAGAACGGCCTGATTATACTCAAGGGCAACATGGACATTCTTGAGAACACCAATGTGACCTATGTGATGACCGACACCCCTCTGCAGGTTGAAGACCAGTTCAACGGTCTCGTGGAGTTCACTAACTTCACAGAACCGCAAGACGAAGAACAGGAAACCCCGCCAGTCAGCGGAACATTCATAAACCTCAAGGTCAACATCGACGAACTCGCCCGCCTGCATTGCGAACTCAGCGCCGACGGCAAGAGCTATGTAGACTGCAAGGGCGGCGGAAACCTCTCCCTGCGCATCTTCCCCTCTGGCGAAACGGCACTGCTCGGACGCTTCAATATCAACAGCGGCGAGATGAAGTATACGCTGCCGTTCATTCCGCTCAAGACCTTTGCATTTACTGACGGTAGCCACGTAACCTTCAACGGCGACCCTTCCAACCCTACGCTCAACATCACGGCTATGGAAAACACCAAGGCATCTGTGTCTGACGACAACGGAGCCACACGCATGGTGGCTTTCCAAGTGGGAGTGGCCATCACGCGCCAGTTGTCAGACATGGGGCTTGAGTTCCTTATAGAGGCCCCCGAAGACCTTGAGGTACAAAATGAGCTGGCGACCATGTCGAGCGAGACAAGAAACAGGCTTGCCATCACCATGCTCGCCACAGGCATGTATGCCTCAACAAACAACAAGTCGGGCTTTAAAGCTACAAACGCCCTTAACGCATTTCTCGAAAGCGAGATACAGAACATCGCCGGAAACACGCTCAAGAGCGTGGATTTCAGCGTGGGCATCGAAGGAAACACCACCTCAACGGGCGAAACACAAACCGACTATACGTTCCAATTTTCAAAAAAATTGTGGAACGACCGTGTGACCATCATACTCGGGGGCAAGGTCAGCACAGGAAACACCGAAGACAACTCTTCCGCCCAAAGTTTTATCGACAACATATCGCTCGAATACCGTCTTGACAGAAACAATTCGAGATACCTGCGCTTATTCTACGACAACGACAACTACGACCCTCTTGAAGGCCGCTACTCATCAGGTGGTGCAGGCTATATTCTGCGTCGCAAAACCAACAGTTTCGGCGAACTTCTGATTCTTGGAACTAAAAAGAAATGAAAAATCTCACAACAGCATATCTGACCCTCTTGGCCTTGACCTTGGTGTTTGCCGGCTGCTCCACAACCGGCAAACTGCCAGAAGGCGAAATACTGTATACCGGCATCAACTCCATCAACTATGTGGATCAGGGCGACAAATACCGCAAAGGGGACGCAAAATATGCGGGTGGTGTCATCGTCTCTATAGCCGATGCCGTTGACAAAATCTCAGATGCTTTCACGGGCGGCGGTACTTCTGCCGGAGACAAGGCCGAAGAACCTTCTGCCAAAGCCAGTCAGAAGGAGCGCGACTCCATTCGCATTGCCAATGAGCAAGAGAATGCCGTGCTCGAGACTGTTAAGGAAGAACTTGAAGCCGTCTTTGCGTGCGCCCCGAACAACTCATTTTTCGGAAGCTCACGCTACCGTACCCCGCTCCCCATTGGCCTCTGGGCATACAATGCCTGGAGCGACTCCAAGAAAGGATTGGGGCACTTTCTCTACAAGACAATGGGTAGCGAACCCGTACTGATTTCAAACGTCAATCCCGAAACCCGCATCAAGGTGGCAGACAACGTGCTGAGGAACTACGGCTATTTTCACGGACATTCCGATTTCTCGCTGCAACTCAACAAGAACCAGCACATCGCCCGAATAAACTACAACATACACACAGGCAGAATATTCCGCATCGACACGGTTGAGTATGTAGGATTTGAGGGACTGGCAGACAGCCTTATACGGGCAAACATGTCCGGAAGCCTGCTGAAGAGAGGCGTACCGTTCTCTGCCGTAACCCTTAGCAGCGAACAGTCGCGCATTGCCTCAATGCTGCGCAATGAGGGATTCTACTATTACATCCCATCTTCCGCCACCTATAAGGCCGACACCATAGCAAAGCCCTACCGCGTGCTGCTGAGAATGCAGCCCAAGGCCAATATTCCTCCTATGGTCATGAAGCAATGGTACATAGGTCGAGCCAACATCTCGGTGCTCAAGAACTATGGCGACACGATACAGCACGAACACAGAATGCGCCACGGCATAGGCACCTACTACTATTCGGGGGCATCACAGCCTGTCAAACTTGGAGTTATCTTCCGCAATCTGCTCCATCGCAAAGGAAAACTCTACAGCTATGACGACCAACAGAAGACCCAACAGTTGTTGAGCGACCTCGGCATCTTCTCACAACTGTCGCTGAGCTACGTGCCGCGCGACACCACGTTGGCCTGCGACACCCTTGACCTATGGGTCAATGCCGTTCTCGACAAGAGATACAGCGCCGACTTTGAAGTCAACGTGACAGAACGCAACAGCGAGCGCATCGGGCCGGGAATGTCGCTTGCCATTAAGAAGAAGAACGCCTTCAAACGTGCAGAACTGCTCTCGTTCAAAATCTTCGGGTCATACGAATGGAAGACCAATCTTGAGAAACACCAGAGCGGCGCCCTCTTCAACTCTTATGAGGCCGGTGTCAAGGTTTCGCTTGATGTCCCCCGCTTTGTATTCCCTGGTATGAACCCACGTCGACTGAGGTTTCCCGCCTCCACGAGCATCTCGTTTTCCACAGACTGGCTCAACCGCTCTGGCTTCTACAACATGTTCTCGCTTGGGGTAGACCTTGCCTACACATGGCGCAGGAACAACACTTCACGCCATGAACTGACCCCGATATCCTTGTCGTTTGACAAGCTGATACACACCACAACGGAATTTGACTCCATTCTCAACGTCAGCCCATCGCTTGCTGTCTCAATGCGCGACCGCTTCGTGCCGGCCATACAATATACCTACACCTACACCTCGCCTGCCAGCTCACGCAACCCCATAATATGGCAACTGACCGTCAAGGAAGCAGGGGCGCTGACCTCAGGCATCTGCGCCATGTCTGGCCAGAGTTTCTCAAAGAAAAACAAGAACGTCTTCAAGAACCCCTTTGCACAGTTTATTAAGGTGTCGTCGGAGATACGCAAATCCTATAAGTTGGGCATCAACACCAGACTGGCCACAAGAATTATGGGCGGCGTGGCCTATTCCTACGGCAACACCGACATTGTGCCCTACAACGACCAGTTTTATGTGGGTGGGGCAAACAGTGTCCGCGCATTCCCCATACGCTCCGTGGGGCCAGGGCGTTTCGTAAGCCGTGGGCGCAAATATTCCTACATGGACCAAACTGGCGACATCAAGCTTGAAGGCAATATCGAACTGCGCTTTCCACTCTTTGGCTCTCTCATGGGAGCATGGTTCGTTGATGCCGGCAATGTCTGGACCATGCGCAGCGACGAGACACGCCAAGGCGGCACTTTCCATCTGCCCGACCTGTTCAATGACCTTGCCTTAGGTAGCGGTGCAGGTCTACGCTATGACCTTGAATTTCTTGTAATACGCCTTGACCTCGGCGTTGCCCTCCACGACCCGGCCAGCATCAAGCCCGGCTATTTCGACACCGGCAAACTGTCAAACCGCTTTGCTCTCCACTTTGCCATAGGATACCCATTCTAAACGTGCAGGACATATATACATGAAGCATGTGCATCTAAAATAATAGATTTCTTTGCAGAGCAAGTGCCCAATTTTGTTATCTGTTCGTAACAACACAACGCTAAGGCCAAGAAACACCATTATTGACGACCGAATTGGGTTTAATTGAAAAATATGCACCCACACGACTTCTTCGTGGAAAAATATAACACACAACTGTCATTTAATGGAAAAATATTGCTACCTTTACAAAAAAGTAAATGCTTAATTGAAAAATATGGCACAAAACAAAGCTTTACGTAATCTTCTCGAAGTAGTGGTAGGCTCCACCGAAGTCCGCAGCAGTAAACAAGTAAAAAGCGGAAGACTAAGAAAGATTGCCACAAGGGTCTATACTACCAATATGGATGATTCCCCAGAGGACATCATCAGAAGAAACGTGTTCTATATTTTAGGACAGCTTTACCCTCAAATACATTTTGAAATTTTAACCCAAATCGGTCGTTAGGACTTATTGTATTTTGGTTTTTCCAGGAGAGCAAATGCTCGATTTTGCCATTTGCACCTAACAAAGCTACCTTTCGACCAAGAAAAAACACGGCAGGGCACCCTCTGCCACCACACTTTTTTCTCTAAGCTCTTGTTTCGCTCAGAAAAAAAGCCTACCTTTGCACTCAGAAACAGATAATATCGCGGAGTGGAGCAGTTGGTAGCTCGCCAGGCTCATAACCTGGAGGTCGCATGTTCGAGTCTTGCCTCCGCAACTTAGTTAAAAAGGAAATCCCGATATCAATTATGGCTGCTGGGATTTCTTTTTATATGTACCATATTTATACTTACCAAGCAACCCCAAACCGCCGTATCTCGAAAACTGTTCGAACTGGCGGTTTGGGGTTGTAATTTTTGCAGACGCCCGGGATATAGGCTACCCTATTCCACTTGGATGATATTATACAGATCTGTTATGTCGGTGGCATTGACCTTTCCGTCACCGTTGATGTCAACCTGATCCAATGTGAGGCTCGTTGCACTGGAGTCAGCAATGTAGTTGTAGACTGTTGTCACGTCGGCGGAGTTAACCTTTCCGTCACCATTGACATCGCCCTTGATGGTCACGTTGTCGGGAATGGCCT
>USTH01000056.1 GCA_900557555.1 uncultured Prevotellaceae bacterium
TAAGTTAGCGGAATGACATTTGGTGCTGTCGTGGCGTTTCAAGATTGTTCTGAAAAATGCAGGTTTGGGCTAACAGGCAAGCAAACCCCTTGACTTCTGTTTGGCGATTATCATGTGACGCATGAACCGTAGGTTTTGCTTGCTTAACAAAAAAACTCTTTGTTGAAATATTGAATGATGTTTCTTTATTCTTAACTTTGCATACCGAAATGTCGACTTCTGTTACATATAATATAGAAAACCTCTCTACAGGGTATGGGTTTGGCGTAAACCGTGTCACGTTGTTGCGCGGCATGAATGCACAGTTGTGCCGTGGCGAGTTGGCTTGCCTCATCGGTGTCAACGGAGCAGGCAAGTCTACACTTCTACGTACCCTCGCAGGCATGCAGCCGGCATTGGGGGGAAAGGTGGAGTTGTCGGGCAGGCTTTTGGCCGACTACAGCGTCAGGGAACTTGCCTCCAAAGTCAGTGTTGTGCTTACGGACGAAGTGCCGGAGCAAAACCTTACGGCTTTTGAACTGGTGGCAATGGGCAGGATGCCATACACCGGCTACTGGGGAACTCTGAGCTCCGCCGACCGTGATGTCGTGATTGAAATGCTTGATTTGGTTGGAATGGGCGGTTTTGCCGACCGCCGTCTTTCGTCACTCAGTGACGGTGAGCGACAGAAACTGATGATAGCCAAGGCTATGGCACAAGAAACTGATGTGATTTTGCTTGATGAGCCGATAGCTTTTCTGGACTTTCCGAGCAAAGTGAGTGTGTTGAAGATGTTGGAGACTGTCGCCAAGACGGCAGGCAAGTCTGTTCTGCTGTCAATACACGACATTGAGATAGCCCTGCAGATGGCTCAACGGTTGTGGGTGTTGTCAGACCACGGTTTTTTTGCAGGAGAACCGCATGAGTTGGCACGAGAGGGGAAAATTGATTTTCTCTTTTCCGGTCAGGACGTTGTCTTTGACCGTGATACACTTCAGTATAGTTTGAACAGGAAAAATAAAGGATTATGATAGTATGTATAGCCGAAAAACCTTCTGTGGCGCGTGACATTGCCAATGTGCTTGGTGCGCGTAACCAGCATGTCGGTTACCTGGAGGGCAACGGCTATCAGGTGACGTGGACGTTCGGTCACCTTTGCGAACTTAAATATCCAGAGGATTATTATAAGGAATGGAAGAGTTGGAATCTTAACCAGTTGCCCATGTTGCCGCGCCCTTTTGGCATCAGACTCAAGAATGACTCTGGTGTGCAGAAGCAGTTTGACGTGATAGAGGGGCTCATGAAGGGTGCAGACTACATCGTCAATTGCGGTGATGCAGGTCAGGAGGGCGAACTCATACAGCGATGGGTGATGCAGAAGGTCGGAATAAGGTGTCCGGTGAAAAGGCTGTGGATTTCATCGCTGACCGAAGAGGCCATTCGTGAAGGCTTCCAGAACCTTGAAGACGCCGCAAGGAGAGACTCACTGTATCAGGCCGGGCTTTGCAGAGCCATTGGCGACTGGGTGCTTGGAATGAATGCCACCCGTCTGTATACACTAAAATATGGTAGACGAGAAATAGGAAGCCCCCCGCTCTCTGTGGGTAGGGTGCAGACTCCTACTCTTGCCCTCATAGTGAAGCGCCAGCGCGAGATTGAAAATTTTGTTCCAGAACCCTATTGGGTGTTGGCAACCATGTATCGTGACACGTTGTTCACTGCTCAAAAAGGAAAATATCGCAAGGAAGAAGAGGCCCTTCAGGCTCTAAGGGCGATTGAGGGGCAGATGTTTACGGTCACTTCAGTCGTGACGAAAAGAGGGCGAGAGAATCCGCCGAAACTCTATGACCTCACCTCTTTGCAGGTAGACTGCAACAAAAAGTTCGGCTTCTCTGCCGACATAACGCTCAACGTCGTCCAAAGCCTCTATGAAAAACACGTCACAACATATCCACGTGTTGACACCACATATCTGAGCGACGACATCTATGCCAAATGCCCGAATATCTTGGGCGGGATATCATCCCTTTATGCCAGTCTGATGGAACCTTTAAGGGGTGCTGCATTGAGGAAGAACAAGAAAGTGTTTGACTCCACCAAAGTTACTGACCACCATGCAATAATCCCCACGGGTGTGATGCCGAGAGGGCTGACCGATGCCGAGAGCAAGGTGTTTGACCTTGTGGCGCGCAGGTTTATCAGTGTGTTTTACCCGGACTGTGTGTTTGACACCACAACTGTAGAGGGCGAGTCGGCAAAGGTGCCGTTCAAAGTACAGGGCAAGCATATTGTGGAAGAGGGTTGGAGAGTAGTCTATAAAAACGACAAGAAAACTGCCGATGATGACGAGCAGACAAAAGACGAAGAACGCTTGCTGCCGGATTTCCGAAAAGGGGAGAGTGGCCCTCATCAGCCCAGACTGACAAAAAAAATGACCACGCCACCTAAACCCTACACGGAGGCGACACTGCTTAGAGCCATGGAGACTGCAGGCAAAACAGTAGATAATGATGAGCTGCGCGAAGCTATGAAAGAGAACGGCATCGGCCGTCCTTCCACACGTGCAGCAATAATACAGACCCTTTTCAGGCGACGATATATAAAACTGGAGCGCAAGAGCCTGTATGCCACCGCCACCGGATGCGAACTTATTGACATCATTCACGAGGAACTGCTCAAGAGTGCGGAACTTACAGGCTTGTGGGAGAAAAAACTGCGTGACATAGAGCGGCAGACCTACGATGCGTCTGCCTTTGTGAAGGAAATAAAGGAAATGGTGACGCATATCGTAGAGCAGGTAAAAAAAGATACCACGTGGCGCATGGTGGCCTATACGCCAGAGGCGGTGAAAACAAAAAAGCGCAGCAAGCAATAAATCAGCCTTGTGCGAGTTATATTCTTATATGAAGACTAAGGCAAAAATGAAAATATTGATGGCAGTGTCGGCCTTGCTGGCCGGACAGTTGCTCGTGTCGTGTAATGGCGATAAAAATCTCAAGAAAGGAGAGCAGTATTGGGCAATAGGCGAGTATTACGAAGCTGCACAGGAATTTGCAAAGGCTTATGCTAAGACACCGCCCTCAATGAAAGAGAAACGTGGCAAGATAGCTTATAAAGTGGCAGAGAGCAATCGCAGAATGAACTATTATGCCAAGGCGCAGGCAGGATATCGCAATGCTGTAAGGTACAAATACACCGACACGCTGACCTATTTCTATCTTGCCGAGATGGAACGATATAATAAGGAGTATAAGCAGGCCGCACGAGACTATCAGCTTTTTCTTGACGGTCACCCAGGGCATCGGCTCTCGTTGGTTGGTCTTGAGTCGTGCGAACAGGCTCTGAAAATCAAGGAGAGAGGGTCGTCCTACACTGTGAAGGAAGACAAGAATTTCAACTCCACCTACATGGACTACTCTCCCTCGTTTAACGGTGACGACATTTATTTCTCGTCCACACGACGTGATTGTAATGGTGACGATGTCAATGGTGTTACCGGAATGAAGAGTGGCGACATTTTTTATCTGCAGAAAGACGACAAGGGCAAGTGGAAACGCTATGAAGCTGTTGACGAGACTGTAAACTCTAAATATGACGAGGGAGCCTGCTGTTTTACTCCAGATGGCAAGACGATGTTCTTTACCCGCTGCAGAGTTGATGCCACCTATCCGCGATTTGCCGAAATCTATTACTCGATGCGCAACGATGCGGCTTGGGGCGAGGCAAAGCTGTGCGAGTTGTCCAAAGACACGTTGTCGTCATATGCTCACCCGGCCGTTTCGCCCAAGGGTGACTACCTGTATTTCGTGTCAGACATGCCTGGTGGCTATGGTGGGCTTGATTTGTGGCGTGTTTCACTCAATGGCGTGTCGTTCGGTCCTGTAGAGAACCTTGGTGCCGACATTAATACCGATGGCGATGAAATGTTTCCGACATTTCGGTCTAACGGAGAGTTGTATTTCTCTTCAAACGGCAGGGTTGGTATGGGCGGACTTGATATATACAAAGCTGTGGCAGACTCTGTCACCGGCCGTTGGGAAGTGAGCCACATGCCTTTTCCTGTCAATTCCAATGGTGACGACTTCGGCATGACATTCGATGGGGAGCATAACCAAGGCTTCTTCTCTTCCAATCGATCCAACCGGCGCGGTTGGGACAAGATATACAGTTTCTACTGCCCCGAAGTGATACAGACAATAAAAGGGTGGGTCTATGAGCAGGACGGCTATGAACTGCCCAAGGCTATAGTATATATTGTGGGTGATGACGGCACCAACAAGAAGGCGACCATTCAACTTGACGGCTCGTTTGAGGAAACAGTGAAGCCTGGAGTCAGATACCTGTTTCTTGCCACTTGCGAGGGCTATATGAATTACAAGCAGGAAATGCTGGTGCCCGAGGCTTCGGAGTCAGAGCAATATGTGCTGCAGTTTCCACTGCCGTCGTTGGACATCCCCGTGTTGGTCAGAAATGTGTTCTATGAGTTTGACAAAGCGGAGATTACTCCACAGTCCATTCCGGCATTGGAGGGTCTGATAGGGCTGTTGAAGCAAAACCCCGGTATTGTGATAGAACTTTCATCGCACTGCGACTATCGCGGTTCTGACGAGTATAATGAGAAATTGAGTCAGGCACGAGCAGAGTCGGTCGTACGCTATCTCACCACCCACGGCATACCTAAAGACCGCGTCGTGGCAAAGGGGTACGGCAAGAAACGACCCAAGGTTATCACAAAGAAATTTGCAGAGCGGTATCCGTTCTTGAAGGCCGGAGATACACTTACGGTAGACTATATCAAGACTTTTAACGAAACACAGCAAGACACCTGCAATGCTCTTAACAGGCGTACAGAGTTTACGGTAATAAAGACCACCTACGGTATGCTCGACAAAAAGGGAGACTTGAAGGTCGATGCCGTTACAGAGGGGGATAAGGCCCAAGAGCCTCAATCCCAGAAATCTCAGGATGCCAAAACAAAAGAAGCCGTGAAAGCAGAAAACGAGGAAGTGAAAGGCGATACCTTAAATGCGGACGACAAGTCTGTTGGCAAGGTTGCTGCAAAGCAAACAGCACCTGCTCAAGCCAAACCGCATCCGGAAAGCAAACAAGACACAGTGCCGCAACAAAAGAGTAGTCCGATGCAACCCTCTGATAAACGAGGAAAACAATAAACTAAGTAGGTGCTCAAAAGAAAACTATTGTGACAAGAACAAAACCTACATTATTATAATATATTTGAATACCTACTTATGAAGTCGCATTTTTATCTGAAAGCTTTTCTGACATTTTTTAAGATAGGCTTGTTTACTATCGGTGGCGGCTATGCCATGATTCCCTTGATAGAGAAGGAAGTGGTAGACAAATACCGTTGGGTTGACAGAGAGGAGTTTCTCGACATGATGGCACTGTCACAGGCCATGCCTGGTGTCTTTGCTGTTAATTTCAGCATCTGTATAGGCAACAGGCTTCGTGGGGTGAAAGGAAGTCTTGTCCTCGCCCTTGGTGTGGTGCTCCCCAGTTTGATAACAATATTGTTCATTGCCATGTTTTTCAGAGCCTTTTCCGACAACGTTTTTGTTGAGGCTTTTTTCAAGGGCATCCGGCCAGCTGTTGTGGCGTTGATTGCTGTGCCATGTTTTAAATTGGGCAGAGCCGCAAAAATCACTATTCACAATTTATGGTTGCCGTTGGTGGTCGCCTTACTTATTTCTTTAATGGGAATTTCGCCTGTCTATATTATAGTGCTGGTAGCAACTGGCGCCTATGTTTACGGACGTTATTTCAAGGAGGACTGATGCGATGATATTTCTGCAGTTGTTTTATACGTTTTTTAAAATAGGACTTTTCGGGTTTGGCGGCGGCTATGCCATGTTGTCCTTGATACAGGGAGAAGTTGTTGCCAAAACCCATTGGCTGACTATAGCTCAGTTTACCGACATAGTGGCAATCAGTCAGTCTACTCCCGGGCCGATAGGCATTAATTCCGCCACTTATGTAGGTTATATTTCTCTAATTAATGCTGGTTATTCCACCCCTGTTGCGATTCTTGGCAGTTGTCTTACAACTTTAGCAGTAGTCCTGCCATCATTTCTGCTTATTTTTCTGGCCTTGAAGATTTTAAACCGTTATTATAAGCATCCGATGACGGAATACATATTCTTTGTGCTGCGCATCACGGTTGTCGGTCTTTTGGGCAGTGCGGTGATAATGTTGCTGACGGCCGAAAACTTTGGCAGCCCATCTGTAGATATATGGCAATACTACACGAGTATTTTTCTGTTTGTTGCCGCATTTGTCGGCACATCGATATTTAAAATACACCCCGTACGTATGATTTTCTTGTGTGGAATAGCAGGATTGTTATTGTATCTGTAAATAAGGTATCATTTCTTTGTTTTAGCTTGTTAGTCCAATTTGTTAGAACTGTTTGCGGTCTTTTGTTTTATAAGGTGTCTTTTGCCTGTTTTTCGCAATAGCCCGCTATTACTTATTAAAAGCCAAACAAAATCCACTCTTCAAAAAACAAAATACAAGCAAGCCCTAATGACCGATTTGGGTTCAATGAGGGCTTTGTGTATGCCGTTTCATGCATGTGTAGACAAGAGTTGGAGATGAAAATGTTTTTTAACGAAAAAAGATTTCTTTTTTTAGAGAAAAATGTTGTGAGTTACAAAAAAAGTTTTAACTTTGTCCCCGAATACCGATTATAGTATTATAGAAAACAGAAAAAGAGAATTAATGTATAACAAAAATTTATTTGGTATGAAAAAAATCTTTACCCTTTGCTTTGTAGTAGCTTCCATGATGTTTGCTACTGCTTCTGCTGACACTGTTGTTGGTGCAAGCGAGATTATCCCGGCTGACCGGAACGACAAGGCTCTTCTTACAA
>USTH01000057.1 GCA_900557555.1 uncultured Prevotellaceae bacterium
AGCTTGGCAAACCTGCCGAGGAGCGTCACATTCTGCTCACGCATGACAACATAACACACCAGTTCGCCATAGATTATCTGCGTGACGTGTGGTATCACACCTCTTATCTGCTCGACACTAAACAGTCTTTCAATTCGCAGGCCGATGAACGCTACAACAACTATAAGACCCAGCCTGTAGAGTTTGCCTATAACAAGGACTTTACAGGCCGGTTCGCACAGTATGGCATATCGCCCGAACGCAGGGAGAAAAGCGGTGTCAAAGCTGCAATCATACGCGAGAAGGGCACCAACGGAGAACGTGAAATGGCTTATGTGCTCTACTTGGCAGGCTTCGATGTGAAAGACGTGATGATGACCGACCTTATCACTGGCCGTGAAACGCTTGACGACATAAACATGATAGTGTTCTGTGGTGGTTTCTCAAACTCCGATGTGCTTGGCTCTGCCAAGGGCTGGGCGGGGGCGTTCCTCTACAATCCGCGTGCCAAGGCTGCGCTTGAACGTTTCTATGCTCGTCAGGACACACTCTCGCTCGGAGTCTGCAACGGTTGCCAGCTCATGGTTGAACTTGGGCTTGTCAACCCTGAACTCAAGGACGGCAGCAAGATGCTCCACAATGTGAGCCACAAGTTTGAAAGCGCATACCTCGGTGTTACGGTTCAGACCAACCGCAGCGTGATGCTCGGATCGTTGAGCGGCAACAGACTTGGTGTATGGGTAGCCCACGGAGAGGGCCGCTTCAAACTACCTTATCCCGAGGAGAAATATAACATAGTGCTTAAATACACCTACGACAGCTATCCGGGCAACCCGAACGGCTCTGACTACAATGCAGCAGGCATCTGTTCCCCGGATGGCCGTCATCTGGCCATGATGCCTCACCCGGAACGAGCCTTCTTCCCATGGCAATGCGGCACATATCCCAAGGAACGCCTTAATGACGATGTCACCCCGTGGATAGAGGCCTTTGTCAATGCTCGCAAATGGGTGGAGAGCAAGATAGGAAAATAGAACTGTAATAATATTGTTTGCAATCCCCGACAGCCTGACCTGTTCTAAGCAGGTATGGCTGTCGGGGATTGCTTTTTTGTTCCAAGGGGCGCACCCCAAGGGGCATTACATAAGCATGTGTCAGCGTGTGTCAGATAACAGGTTTGGGCTCATGCCTTCACTGTATTTTCGTAGATGTGTAACAGAGGTGCAACCGTTTTGTAATACCCGGACAGTAATTTTGCATCGTAAAAAATAGTATAGCCATGAACCGTTACAAAGCAATTAGGCTCAAACGCCTTTATCTGAGATTTCGCATTGCGATGCTGTGGATACTTCTCGTATTGTTTGTGTTGCTGATGTCACTATAAAGACTGTGAAGTTTATGGACAAGGCAAATCATTATATAAAGTTAAGCGAAGTGGAAGGGATACTCCAAAACCATGTGGACAGCCTGTTTGGTGACAGTTGTGTAGAGTGGTCTGACGACTGGGGCGAAGGTTGGGTGGACGATGATGACGATGACGACGAAGATGAAGACTTTTGCTAGCTCTTTCGGCCGAAGTGTAACTCCATTTCGGCCGAAATTAATGTCCGTTTCGGCCGAAACGGAATAGCACTTCGGCCGAAACGGATGGGTTAGGTTGTGTTGTTTTAGCTCGATTCGGTCGTTAGGACTTATTGTATTTTGAATGTTTTGGAGAGCAGATGTAGTGTGCTTAGTGTGGCTGTTGCCGGTGTACAAAAAATCCGGTCATCGGAATGTCTGAAAAATCCCGATGACCGGATTGTATAGTCGGCTTCGTGCAGAGGTTGTTATTCTACTGGTTGGCGTGCTTCGTTTTCGGCCTGCACCACGTTGATGACGTAGTCGCCAATTCGTTCGCATTCACCGATGAAGTCGTTATAGAATGTGCCCAGACGGTAGTTGTAGACACCGGTGTTGACGGCTTCAAGGTTTTCGTCTCTGCATTTTGAGCGGAAATCGTTGAGTTGGCTTTCCATGCCGTAGGCATTTTTCAGGTCAACAGGCTCGCTGGTGTTGTCGAGCAGTATGCTGTGCATGTTGCCGAGGGCTTTGTCGGTAAGGTTGAGCATTTCCTCCATGTGTGCTTTCTGCTCGTCGGTAAACGGTGACGGTTCGTGCTGGCGCTTGCGTGACAGGGTGCGTGCCAGATGGTACATGCTGTCGCCGACAGACTCAAGTTCGTCTACTTCGCGCAGCATCTGTGCTATGTGCATCTTTGTGTATGCCGACAGTCTTCCTTCGCTTACCTTGCGCAGGTAGTCGGCAATCTCCGTCTCCATATTGTCTGTTATCTGCTCGTAGTGCTCAATACGATTATACAGGTTCTCAAATTCGTTGTCCTTCTTGGCTGACAGTGCCTTGCGCACCATGTCTGTCATGCGGTAGCACCGTTCGGCCATAACTTCTATCTCGTTGCGTGCCTGAATGATGGAGAGTTCGGCAGTAGAGAGCAGACCACCGGTAATGAAGCGCAGACGCGGCTCTTCTTTCTCCTCTTTCTGTGGCAGCACCTTGCATACAAACTGTTCTATCTGCTTCACAAACCAGATTAGTATGAGTGTGTTGAACACGTTAAAAGCGGTGTGGAATGCGGATAGCTTGAACATGTCGTTGTCTGGTGTGCCAAGCACGTTGCTCACAAACCATGTGATGGCGTCGCAGAACGGATAGAAGATGAACAGCACTATGATTACTCCAAACACATTGAAGAGCATGTGGGCAAGGGCGGCTCGGCGGGCTTGGGTGTTACCCGTGAGTGAGGCTATAAATGCCGTTATGGTCGTACCTATGTTCTGTCCCATGGCAAGGGCCGCAGCCTGCTCCAGGCCAAATCCCGGAATGTTCATGTCAAACAGCATCAGGGTGATTGCCATTGTAGCTGCCGAGGCCTGCACCAGCATTGTCACCAGTGCTCCGACAATGACAAACAAGATGATGGTGAAGAAGCCACCGTCGGCAACCTTTGCCAGCATCAGGGCAACGACGTTGCCTACCTGAAGGTTTTCGGCCGACTCCTGCAAGAAGCTGAGACCCATAAAAAGAAACGAAAACCCAAAGACAAATTCTCCGATGGATTTTCGTTGTGAATTTCCGCTAAAAACTAATGGAATGCCGATGGCAAGCAGTGGCAGAGCAAATGCAGCGATGTTTACCTTAAAGCCTATGGCCGAGATAATCCATGCCGTTACGGTTGTTCCTACGTTGGCTCCCATTATCACGCCAATGGCCTGTGTAAGTGTCATAAGGCCGGCGTTGACGAATGAGATTACCATGACGGTGGTGGCGGATGACGACTGAATCAGGGCAGTTACGCTAATGCCGGTTAATACGCCCATAACCCTGTTTTTGGTCATCGCGGCAAGAATGTTGCGCAACCGGTCGCCCGCAAACTTTTCCAGTCCCTCGCTCATTATCTTCATTCCGTACAGAAAAAGACCGAGCGAGCCTAACAAGGAAAAGATGTTTACAAATGTTTGCATCGAGTAGACTTGTTAAAATTTCCCCGCAAAGTTATTGCAAAATTGTTACATTCTTGTTAAACAAGTGAAAAAACACACCTCCAATGTTATTTTTTTTAAGGTTTGGCCGTGTGGCCGTGGTGTTTTCTGTGTGGGGGATATTGCCGCTAAGGTGTTTTTTGTTGTTCGTGATAAGTGGGTGCTCAAAATTGGGTTTATAGTCAGGATGGCTTTATTTTGAATACCTACTTATGAATTGTAATGCATTCTTAACTGAAATTTAATTGCTGCAAAGGGTCTTGTGTTGCAGGTTTGTATTAATTTCGCACTTAATCCGAATTCGGTCGTTATGACTTATTGTATTTTGTTTTTCAGGAGAGCAGATGTTGCTTGTCGTTTTAGGGAATAATAGTGGGCTATTTAGAACTGAAAACAAGCATCAGGAGCTTTACAAAAAAACAAAAGACAATAAGAAGTAAAAAGATGCCATTAACGACCTAATGACCGATGTGGGTTAATTGGCACGATTTTTTTGAATGAAATGAGCAACAAACAACGTTTTTCTGGCTTGACAGACCATCAGGTGACTGAAAGCCGTAGGAAGTATGGTGAAAATATATTGACCCCACCCAGGAAGAAGTCTTTGTGGAGTCAGTTTATGCATAAGTTCAGAGACCCCTTGATAATCATTTTGCTTGTGGCAGGGTTTCTGTCTGTGGGCATAGCCTGCTACGAACATTTTTATTTGGACTTAGGCGTAGAGGTGTTTTTCGAGCCGGTTGGTATCTATGTAGCCATCTTGCTTGCCACCGGGCTTGCCTTTTATTTTGAGCATCAAGCGGAGAAGGAGTTCGCTGTGCTTAACCGTGTCAACGATGCCGAGCATGTCAGTGTTGTTCGTAACGGCAATGTGGTGCAGGTGGAGCGTCGCGAGGTCGTGGTGGGCGACATAGTGCTTCTTGTTACCGGTGAGGAGGTTCCTGCCGACGGAAAGCTTGTTGAGGCCATACATCTGAGGGTTGACGAGTCTACGCTTACGGGCGAGCCGATATGTGACAAGACGACAGATGAGACCGCCTTTGACCCCGATGCCACTTATCCGTCTGACACGGTTCTCAAGGGTACCAAGGTGATGGAGGGCTATGGCACCTTTTGCGTTACGGCTGTAGGTGACTGTACCGAACAGGGCAAGGTCTATGACTCGGTGCGGATAGACAATAGTGTCAGGACTCCGTTTAACGAGCAACTCGACAAGTTGGGTGCATGGATTTCGGTTAGCAGTTATGTCATAGCATCTCTGATAGTGGTATTCCGTATCATAAGCTATTTTGTGCAGAACGGCACAGAATGTATGGACACCATAGAGGAGTTGACTCCGTTTGTGGCTTATGTGCTTCAGACGTTGATGATTGCTGTTACGTTGGTCGTTGTGGCTGTGCCGGAGGGATTGCCGATGGCCATAACTTTGTCGTTGGCTTATTCTATGAGACGTATGCTAAAGACCAACAACCTTGTGCGCAAACTTCATGCTTGTGAAACGATGGGAGCGGCCACAGTGATATGCACCGACAAGACGGGAACTCTGACAATGAACCAGATGGTCGTAAACGAAATGAAAATCTATGACGACAGCCTGCCTGCCGGACTCTTCAACGAGATGCTTGCTCTTAACTCAACTGCATCATTGGATTTTTCAGACTCTTGCAGACCCCGGGTGCTGGGCAATCCCACCGAGGGTGCTCTTCTGCTTTGGCTCAACAGCCAGGGTGCAGACTACCGTATGTTGCGAAGTACAACAAAGGTTGTTGACGTGCTGCCGTTTTCTACAGAGCGCAAGTATATGGCAACGATTGTGGAGTCTGATGCTCTTGGGGGCAAAAGGGTGCTTTATGTGAAAGGTGCGCCTGAGATTGTCTATGCCATGTGTCGCAAATCTGTGGTCGACAGGCTAACGGTCGACAAGCAATTGCTGTCATACCAGAACCGTGCCATGCGCACGCTGGGTTTTGCGTATCAGGTTTTGGGCGACGGAGACTCCGATGTGTTACAGAATGATGTTGTCACGGCTCCTGCACTGTGTTTTGTGGGTGTAGCTGCCATTGCTGACCCCGTGCGCCCTGACGTGCCGGAGACCATAAAGAAGTGCCGAGATGCAGGCATTGAGGTCAAGATTGTTACGGGCGACACCCCTGTTACAGCCAGAGAGATTGCCCGCCAGATTGGGCTGTGGTCAGACAACGACGGAGACGCACAGATAATAACAGGACCGGAGTTTGCCTCGTTGTCTGACGAGCAACTTCTCGACCGTGTGCTTGACCTGAAGATAATTGCCCGTGCTCGCCCTCTCGACAAGAAGCGTCTGGTGGAGGCACTGCAGCGCAGAAACCAAGTCGTGGCCGTAACGGGCGACGGCACCAACGATGCACCGGCTCTGAAGGCCGCTCACGTGGGGCTGTCGATGGGTGACGGAACGAGTGTGGCAAAAGAGGCGTCTGATATCACCATTATCGACAATTCGTTTTCGAGCATCGCCAGGGCTGTCATGTGGGGACGTTCGCTGTATAAGAACATACAGCGCTTTATACTGTTTCAGCTTACGGTCAACGTTACCGCCTGTCTCTTGGTGCTCTCGGGGGCATTTATGGGCACGGAGTCACCGCTCACGGTGACGCAGATGCTGTGGATAAATCTGATAATGGACACGTTTGCCACCATGGCACTTGCTTCGCTGCCTCCCAGCGAGAGGGTAATGGGCGACCGCCCTCGCGACCGCCATGCGTTTATACTGACGAGGTCAATGCTTGTAAATATCTTTGGAGTGGGGGGATTTTTCTTCGTGCTGCTTGTGGCGTTGCTCTATGTTTTTCAGCATGCCGACATACATCGGGTGAGTGAGCTGTTTCAACTGTCTATGGGTGCGAAAAGCCATGTCACTACTTACGAACTGACGGTGTTGTTTTCGGTGTTTGTCATGACCCATTTCTTTTACTTGTTCAATGCCCGTGCCTTTGATACTGGTCGGAGCGCCTTGCATTTCAAAGGCTGTAAGGGCCTGTTGATTATTGTGGCAGTCATAATGGTGGGGCAGTTGGTTATTGTGGAGGTTCCGGGTATGCAGCTGTTCTTTAATGTTTGCGGACTCTCATGTCAGGACTGGCTAATCATCATTGCTGCATCTTCGCTTGTGCTATGGGGCAGGGAGTTCTACAATCTCCTAAAACCCAAGCCGGCCGCAAGGTTGTAAAGCCTCTGCTTAACCCAAATCGGTCATTAGGTCGTAAATGACATCTTTTTTGTTACTTCTTATTGC
>USTH01000058.1 GCA_900557555.1 uncultured Prevotellaceae bacterium
CCTGAATGCGCCTGCCCGATAGGTGACACTATGGTGGTCTGCCCCGACTGTGGCACCTCTTATGATGTTTTGTTGAGCGAGTGCCCAGTGTGTGCATGTCCCAACGATGCAATGCAGACCGACACCCCAGCCGTTGCGAGTCGTTTGCGGCAGACGGCAAGTGACGCAAGTGTGGCGCGGAGTGGTGTAGGGCCTGCTATGGCACGTAAAACAGACTATGCGCGAAGCATTCTGCGCACCATGCGCAGGGTCATCATGATGTATGACAATTTCTCGGGGCGTTCGCGACGTTCAGAATTCTGGACTTTCATTGTCTTTAACTGCATGGTGGGCTTTGTGCTTTATCTGACCCTGTTTGGCTGTATCGGGCGCGACTATGTGTATGTTACGGAGGCTTCGACCACGGGCGAGTATTGGCGACGTCTGCTCTACAGCTGTGTGGTAGACCATTTGTTCATGACGGTGTTGGTGGTGGTCTATGTGCTTTTGGCATTTCTGCCACTGCTGTCGGTTACGGTGCGCCGTCTTCACGACACCAACCGTTCGGGCTTCTGGGTGTTGCTGGCTGTAGTGCCCTATGTCTTCGGTCCGCTTCTTGGCATGAGTCCTTACGTCGGGTGTGCTCTGCTTTCTGTTATGCTGTTGCTTGACAGTGTACCCGACAACCGTTGGGGACGCAGTCTTGCATCAAACTGACATTTGATAACTTCCTCCCGATACGCTACTATAGTCTCAGGGTACTGGCCTCTGTGTGTCGGCTGTCGCGATACTTGCCAGTTTCTCACAGTGGGGGTGTAAATCGGTCATTAGGTCCTAACTGCTGAAATGATATAAAAAAGCAATCCGCGGTGACGCCATTTAATGGTGTCACCGCGGATTGCTTTTTTTTGTATCCTCCTAAGCGGTTTTCTTTCTGAATATCGAGAAGTTTACGCTTCCGTAGGAGCGGTGCTCCACAAAGCAAGGGTGGCTGGAGAAGTCGTGGTTCTTACCGTGTTCCAGCACAAACACGGTGTTGTTGTCCATCAGGGCAGAAGATGTTATCCTGTCGGGCAGTTCTGCAAGTTCGGGAAGCGCATATGGAGGGTCGGCGAAGATCAGTTCGAACGGCTCGGTTGCTTTGGCTATATATCTGAGCGCATCGCCCCTTAGAATGTGAGCGTTAGGGTCGTTTAACGTTCTGAATATCTGCTTTATAAACGACCAGTGCTGAAAGTCTTTCTCTACACACACCACTTTGCCTGCCCCCCTTGACAGCATTTCGAGTGTGATGCTGCCTGTGCCTCCGAAGAGGTCAAGTGCCGTAATATTCTCAAAGTCGGTGTATGCTTTAAGCACGTTAAACAGATTTTCTTTGGCAAAGTCGGTTGTGGGCCTTGCCTTGAATGATGCGGGCACGTTGAAATGTCTGCCCTTGTATTTGCCTGTAATCGCTCGCATGTCGGGTGTGAAAGGTTTTTATTCGTTGCGCGGATGCGTCTGGTTTGGGTCAGAATGCCTTGAGCAACTGCACCTTGAGGTCGTAAGGAAATTGTTCTATTTCAGAAAGCGGGTGGTGGCTCAACTCTTCGGAGTCTTTCATCAGAAATCCCCTTTGTCCTATTTTGTCCAGATTGGCGGCTATGCCAGTCGTCATGTCTTTGTCGCCACAGATGAGCAGGTCTTCGCCGTTGGGAAGTATGCTCTCCTGCCTTGCCACGCAGGCAATATAATAGAGGGCGTCTGTGGTGTGGTGCAGGGTGTAGGAGTTCATGAATCTCAGCTGTCCGTCTTTGATTACGGTGGTTGTCAGTCTGCCTTCGTTGACGTAACAGTACAGTCGCGGGCTGCTGATCTGGAATGGGTAGCGCGAGGCGTGCTGCAAGACGAGCGATGTGAGTGTGCAGTGAAACTTCACCTGTGGGTAGAATTCTTTGAGAGAGTGGCAAACCCCCTTGTCAATAGAGAACACCAGTATGGCATTAAGGTAGGGCAGGGTGTCGTAGAACACTCTGTTGCTTTGCCTGAGCGAGGGGTAGTTGAAGAAGTAGATGTCGTTGGCGTCTTCTTCTTCAAATTCTTTCAGAGGCACCAGGGTGGCCGGTTCGGCGCAATAAACCTCTACGAAGCTGTAAGTGTTGCGTGCCATCACTGAACTTTTGATGGCTTTGTGGATGTTGGCGTTGAGAGAGATGTCGGGGTCGTTGTCATACACCTCATAGCTGGGCATTTGGTTGACCAGTCTGTTGTAGGTGCAGAAGATGATGTGCCTGCTGCTAAGTCTTATGGTGAGTGTGTTCATTTGCTTGGTCTGAAAAAAGAGCCGGCCGACCCGCGGCAGCAGGCCTGTGCGGTGGTTCTGTCTGCAAATATACACATATTCATGGATATTTGTGAGGTTGAAGCGGCCTAAACTTTGTCAAAACCTGTCAATGGCGTAATTTAACCCAAATCGGTCATTAGGTCGTAAATGACATACAAATACAGACATGGGTGGTCCTGATAGCGAATCTGCTGATAACAGTTCTGTCAAGAAGCATCAAGAGACATTGCGCATTCTCACAAGTTGTTACCATGGTACGACTTATGCTTATGTACTACGTCGATTTTATCGCATTCATGGAAAATCCCGAAAAAACTTGGAATGATTTCCTTGCAAAGGAGATGCAAAAAGCGCCACCTGAACCAAGTCTTTTCGATTAGGGGGGCTCACTTTTGAAAAAATAAACCCGAAGTCCAATTTCACAGGGCTTCGGGCAGGGTTTTTATGCTCTTTGAGTTTTACCGGAAGCAATAATAAAAGATTAGAGATCGACGTAATACCAATACTTGACTGATGTAGAGGAAGTAGATTTGATCGTAAAGTAATTGTAACCGCTGATATCAACCCAATCATGTTTTAAAGATTTTGCTCTGGAAAGAGGCTGATAAAGATTGGTGCCAAGCTTGAGGTAATAGTAAGAACTCCTTGATTTCTTGTAGATGCCCACGGTCTCATACGAAGTTTCCGTAATGTTATCCCGCACTTCTGTCAAGACTAAGGCAGTCACAGTTTTGTACAACGTGTAACCAGAAGTGCCGCCACTTCCACCTCCTCCAGGTGTGTTGTACAATCCAAGATATATTCTGTTTCTGCAATTTTTCTTAAAAGGTTCGTTAAGTGTCTTGCTTATGTAGATAGACTCGTTTCTATTGGTAAGCATATACGCCATACCATCTTTCTCGAAGAAATACAAAGTCTCGTTGCTGTATAGGAAAGAACCATCTTGCAGATAGAAAACCCAATTCTGATAACTGGAAATGCTGTAATACTGTTTGCCTACATAACAACGCATAGAACCAAAATCGACAGGTATATCTCTGCCCACGCCTTTTAATGTCTCAAAATTACTTTGGTCTAAAGCGACACAAAGGCTCATCGTCGACCAGTTTTTCCATTCTCCTGCCGGTTCGTCGTCATCAGAAGAACTGCTGCATGAAATCATCATTGCTCCCAGAAAAACTGAGAACAAAAGAGTTGCTATGAACCCTAATAAACTAAACTTATTTTTCATGTGGTAAAAAGATGCGCCTTTTAGGCTCCAATCAAGGCAAGTTATAATTTTCTATTCCTTTTCGCATAAATAAAAAAAGCGTAGAGCCAGTCTGTCACTCGCTCCACGTATCTGGGCTCTCGCATTGCCCTGTTAGTCGAAACGAGCAACGCTGAAAGCCCCACGCCAGTGTAAGTATATAATTACCTAAAGCCCATAACGCTTTTGCGAAATGAGTCAATATGGGTTGTATATAAAATACACCTCTACGGGACGTTCCCGTTGCTTTGTTTTTGACTAACAGATGAATTTGCGAGATTCAGATACGTCAAAACAAAAGCGTACAGTTACGCCATTTTATCTATATGCGTCAATCCCGCCGCTTCCCAATCAGGGCTTTCAGCAAGATATAACATTGCAAAGATAAATAAAAGTTTTTAAAGTTGCAAGAATTATGGCTTAAGTAAATTAATAGGAGCTACATATACACCATCTTCACGCTGATAAGCACCACCGGTTGCAGTAAGTACCATCAAGTCATCACCCCCTAATTTGATTTCTATAGTCCCCCATCTTCCGTCTTCAAGATGAAGTACAGCATCACATTCCCAACCTGTATTATCGCGGTAATGAGACACTGAGCCACCAATAGAATTAGCGTATATAGAGAGGTCCCTTACTGCAAAATCTTCAAAGAACAATCCAAAACTTTCCAGGTCATGCATAAGGTCGTTCGGACTGCCCCCCTAATGAACGACAGGCGATAGATGTGTCAATGAAATGTCTGGTGGGAGTACTTCTTATAGAAGTTTTCGAACGAATGTTTGGATTCCAGGCAGGCAAGTCTTCAAGTATATACAAATCTTTCAATGCCTCCATGTAATCATCAAAAGTCTTAGGATCCATTGTCCGTTCATTACTTTGACGAATATCTGATATAATAGTGGAAATAGATGCCTCTGTCGAAATATGTCGAGCATAACTTCTCGGGATCATTCTTAACACATCAGGGCGTTTGTTTCTAAATCTATCGTTTTCACAGTCCAAAATAGCCCGCTATTATTCGCTAAAACGACAATCAACATCTGCTCTTCTAAAAAATCAAAATCCAATAAGTCCTAACGACCGAATTTGACCTAACCCTTTTGTTTCGGCGGAAATTGATGTCCGTTTCGGCCGAAATGCTGATGTTTGTGTGGTTTTTGCGTGTGAATTATCTTGGTCCTCCCCCGCCAAATCCGCCGTCACGCATTGGGGGTGCTCCTCCTTCTGGACGGTTGCCGTTGCGTGGTCTGTCGTCTGGCTGTTTGTCAGATTTGATTCGGCCATCGTTGCCGTTAAACATCTTGAACTTGTAGATGAAGTGTACCATGAAGTAGCTGTTGATGGCGTTGGTGCGGGTGTCGGTGCGGCTGTAGGCTGTGATTGCGCGGCTCACGTTGCTGCGTCTGTGAAGAATGTCATAGATTTGCAGGGTCACTACTGCGCTTTTGCTTTTTAGGAACGTTTGCGACAGTTGGGCGTTCCATATCAGTTCGTTGGTGTTCATTGATGCGTCGGAATATCTGCGGCGCGACTCCATGCCGATGTTTGTTGATATGCCAAGTCCGAAGTCTGAGGTGTATTGCAGGTTTGCCGTGTATGAGAAGTTGTAGGTGTTGAGGTTAGCCTGTGGCTGCAGTCTGTTGGTGGAGTGCTGGTAGTTGATGTTGCCGTTGAGGCTTAGTTCAAAAAGTCCTGTGCGGTAGGAGGCTTTTATTCTTTCAAAGATGGTGCTGTTGCGTGTGGTGCTCTTCTGGCTGTTGGCGTTGTTCAGGCTCACAAAGCCCACACTGTTGGTGTAGCGGTAATTGGTGCGGCTTGACAGACTAAATGGGCAGTCTTCCTTGAATGAAGTGTTGAATCCTCCACCTATGCGCATGTTCCAGTTGCCGTTGATGTTTTCGGGGCGTGTGGTGCTCACGCCGGTTACCTCATCGTAGCTTACGGCGTTTGATATGCTATTACGTGTGTTGCTGTAGTTGAAGTCAAGGTCTATTGATGTCATCGACGACTTGAAGTAGTCATTATATTCTGCCTTTAGTCTGTTGGTCCACGAGGGTTTCAGGTTGGGGTTTCCTTTTGTGATGTGCAGCGGGTCGGAGGTGTCGGTGATGTCGAGCAGGTTGGTCATGCTTGGTTCAGACGAGTAGCCGTTGTAGCGCAGTTCCAGCTTGCTCACTTTTGATATGTTGTATTTCATGAACAGGTATGGCGATGTGTGGAACACGTTGCGCACCACCACGGTGTCAAGGTCGCCCTTCTGGTAATTGAGCTTTGTGCGCTGTGGCTGCATGTTTATGCCGGCGTTGAAGTTGATGGCGTTGGTGACATATCTCACACCCAGGTTGACGGAGTGTATGTCGTCGCGATAGGTGGCGTAGCGGCTGTTTTCGATGTTTTTGGCTATTTCAAGCGAGTCGGTCGAAGGCAGGTATCCCAGAGGGTATGATGGTGTTGTTCCGTAGCGTCCGAAACCATCGAGTGAGTCAAGCTGATAGAGGTTGCGGTCTTGGTCTTGAAAGCGGTGTTCGTAGCCGTAGGAGGATTGCAGAAACAGGTTTTTGGCGAGGGGTTCAGAGTAGCTGACTCGTGCTGAATAGTTCCAGTTTTTTGATGGTGATGATGTGTATTGGTTGCTGACGGTGTGGTTGGTGGTCTGATAATAGTATATGTCGGCAAGGCTGAACGACCTGTTAATGCTTCTCGAATGATTGCCGTTAAGGCTAAGTGAGATGCTCCGGCCTTTGCTGTTGAGACGGCGTGTGATGTTCATCTCGCCACCGTAGTTGAGGCTTGACGAGTTTGACATTGACTGTCTGCTTGTGCGGTTTACTGTGATGCCTGCCAACTCAGGGTCGGTGTTGAGAGGGTCGCTGGAGTCTTTAAATATAGAGTCGAGCGGACTTGCACTCAGTGCGTAGGGGTCGTCGTTGAATGTAGCCGAGCGGGTTGTTGAACGGCTGTCGCTCTTGCTGTAGCCGAATGTGGGCCTGAACTGCATGGTTGTCAGCGAGTCGGGGTTCCACTTGATGTTAAGGTCTGTGTTGAAGCCGTTGCTGCTGCTGAGCGACTTGCCACCGCTGTTTGAG
>USTH01000059.1 GCA_900557555.1 uncultured Prevotellaceae bacterium
TAGTTTCTCCTTGCGATGCTATAGTTTCTCCTTGCGATGCTATAGTTTCTCCTTGCGATGCTATAGTTTCTCCTTGTAATGCTATTTTCTTGTCTCTAAGCATTATTTCGGTGTCTCGGTTTTCTATGGCGGAGAAGAATTCGTCTTCAACATTCATGTCTTGTCGCAGTTTGGTGTCGGAGGCGGCTGTGAGCAGACGATGCAGAATGTGCATCATCTCTGTGTCACCGTCATATTTGTTTTCGTCTATTAGAAGCACCTGGTGGTTGTATTTGTTTTTCATACTTTGGTCAAAGAAACTCAGCACTTCGTCAAGTCTGTTGTTTACATGGCCTCTCAGTCGCGGAATCTGCACTATTATGCTGTCGTGGGTTAGGCTCTCCACAAATGGGTCTGGTATGCCTTTGGAAACGCGGTTGCCGTCATAGTCAAAGGCTTTGTGGCTTATGTAGAGGACGGGTTCCTCAATGTCACCTACTTTGTGTCCGAGAAGGTATACCGCAACCATTGGAATACCCGAACCTTCGTTCTCACAGTCTTTAAGAATATTCTCGGGATTGGCGTATTGGGCGCCGAGGTTCTGCCGAAATCGCAGGGTTTCTGTTTCAAGCCACGTCTTCTGCAGTTCTATCAATATGAGTTTTGTGGAACCATCGTCTTCCTTGACCCTCGCTCCGAAATCTATGCGAAACATAGAGATGTTGTCGCGGCTTCCGTTAGTGTATTCGTTGCGTCTCATGTCAACGTCCAGCACCTCTTTTTTCAGCAGAGCTGATATTAGGGTACGGGCAATGCGCTCGTCTTCCATAAGGTATTTGAAGACGGAGTCATAAATTGGATTTGCGATATTTACCATCATAGGGCTTTGCTTTTATGGGATATTGCAAAAATAGAAATAAAATGTGAGCATTCCAAATAAGTTCTGGCAAAAAAGCAGGTTTGTCAGTCTGTTGTGCTCTGTTTGCCTATGTTGACGGCAACGGTTGTTATTTCTGATTTAGCTTCACGTATGCGTCTGGGCAGTTTGCTTACCACAAGTGCGTAACTGTGGCGTATGAGGTCTTGTATGAGGTCATTAGGTATGGTGCCGTATAGGTTCAGTTGATTCCAGTGTCGTTTGTTCATGTGCCAAGCGGGGGTTATTTCAGGATATGCGTCGCGTAGTTCAATGGCGTAGTCGGGGTCACATTTGAGTACAAACCACTCTGTGTTTTCAAGGTCTATCATAGCGAAAATTTTGCCCATGATGCGGAATGCGAGTGTGGTTTCGTCAAATGGAAAATATTCCTCTGCTTCTGGCAGTGACAAGCAGTAGTTGCGTATGGTTTCTATGTCCATAGTATGGTCTGTTGTGTATGGGGAAGTAATCGTTTTTCTAATGTGTTGCAAGAATTATTGATTGAATTGCCGATTTCTCCATAACTACCGATGTGCTATAAGTTCTACAACGTGTAAGTTGGGTCTATAGCTTGTGTGGTGAGTCTGTTAGTCTGCGTGGTTGTCCTGTGGGTTGTTGTTTCGTATGTTGGCGATAAGTTTTCGCGAAACGGCAAGTGAGAGGACTGAAATCTTGATGTCGGGAATGTCACAGAGAACTTTGGCACATGCCATGATGGTGGCGGTAGATGTTATTACATCGTCAACGAGAAGCACGTGTTTGTCTTGCAGATTATTGGGGCGGAGCACAAATGTGTGTTCTACGTTTGCTACTCTTTCCGAGGGCGTGAGCTTTGTTTGGCTCATGGTGTAGTGTCGCCGTCTGACGGAGTGAGTGTCGATGGGCAGCCCAGTGATGCGGCTAATGCCTTTTGCCAGTTCGAGGCTTTGGTTGTAGCCACGCCGCATCTGTCTGCGTTTGGATATAGGTATGGGCAGTATGATGTCTATGTTGTCAAAGAAATGTGTGTTGCTGAGACCTTGCACCATGAGCGGTGCCATGTGTTGGCCCAATTTGGGGCGGTTGTGGTATTTTAGGTCAAGCACAATCTGGCGTTGGCTGTTGTCACGGTCATACACCAGAAAGGCGGCCGCCCGCTCTATAGGCATTTTCAGCCACAGACTGCGTTCCAAAAGATTTCCCTTGTGTCCGTCGGCAAACTCTGAAATGTTGAGTTCAAGCAGGCAGCCCGTGCAGATGCCCTTTTCCTGACGGTGGAGCCGTCTGCCACAAACTGAGCAGTAGCGTGGTAGCAGGAAATCAATTATGTCACTTATGGCAGAAAGGTTCATCTTGTTAGGTCGGCAGTGTGGTCTGTTGCGTGGTCTGTCGTGTTATTGTGGCTGGGTTTACTTCTCCAATGTGTCAAGCAGGGCTTTGACGGCTTCGTCAGGTGTTGAGTGTTCCTCAAGCAGACGTACGAACTTGCTTCCTATGATGCTGCCGTTTGAGTGCTGCTGGGTGGCGGTGAGAGTAGCCTTGTTGGATATGCCGAAGCCGACGAGTGTGGGGTTGTGGAGTTTCATGGCCTTGATGCGCTCAAAGTATGCCACTGTAGAGTCGCTAAATGTGTTTTGAGCGCCAGTGGTGGCATCTGTAGAGACTTGATAGATGAAACCGCTGGTGTTGTTGTCGATGAGGTGAATGCGTTCGGGGCTGGTGTGTGGGGTGATGAGCATGATAATATCGATGCCATACTTGTCTGCGGTGTCTTTGTAGTCTTTCATATAGACATCAAAAGGCAGGTCAGGAATGATGGCTCCGTCAATGCCCACACGGCTGCACTCCTGACAGAAGTGTTCGAAACCAAACTGCATGATTACGTTGAGATAGCCCATTAGCAGCAGTGGCATGTGAATTTCCTGGCGCATGCCGTTGAGCTGGTTAAAAAGGACTTTGAGCGACATGCCGTTGTGCAGGGCTGTTGTGGCGGCTTGCTGTATCACAGGCCCGTCAGCCATTGGGTCGCTGAACGGTATGCCTATCTCAGCCATGTCGATGCCGTTGGCCTGAAGCGCCCGCAGCACATCCATGGTGCTGTCTTTGTGTGGGTGACCTGCACAGAAGTATATTGACAGAATATTGTTGGGCTTGTGTTTAAGAAGTTGGTTTATTCGGTTCATGGTTGTATTGTTTTTTGTTTGGATTGTTCTGGTATTACAGTCTCTGCCTGAGCACAGAGATTGGCGAGGTATTGTCGTAGTTTGGCAGTGTCTTTTACGGCTGGCAGTGTTTCAACGCGGCTGTTGAGGTCATAGCCGATTAGCATGGGGTGCCTGATTGTCATGGTCTGAGGCTGGTTTTCGAGTGAAAGGCCTCCGCTCAACAGAAATGGTATGTGTCCCCTGTAGTTGTCAAGCAGACAGTGGTCAAAGACCTGCCCGCTTCCTCCCTTAAGCCTTGTGGCGGTATCAAAGAGGAAGCAGTCTGCAGCTCCCTCGTAGTCGGTGGTCTGGAGAATGCTCTGCCTGTCGCTGATGCTGAATGCCTTTATTATCTTGATGTTAGGCATGAGCCTCTTCAATTCCTTGCATGCAGTGGGAGTTTCTTTGCCGTGGAGCTGTATGAAGTCAAGCTGGTAGTCGTTGGTGTGTGAAAGGATAAAGTCAGTGCCGGCATCGACAAACACCCCGACACGTTTGGCGCGCATAGGCAGATAGGCTGGTTTCTCGGACACAAAGCGTGGCGAAGGGGGGTAGAAGATGAAACCTATCAAGTCTACGCCCAAGTTCTCCACTTCAAGGATGTTGTCTGCCTGGCGCATGCCACATACTTTTATCGTCATGTTTTGCTGCATGGTGTGTTATATATGGTATTGCGCGACTTATCGCAGTGCGTTGACAAGGGTTCGCAGTTCGCTTGCGGGGTCTGGGGATTTCATGAAGTGTCCGCCAATAAGGAACCCTCGATAGCCACAGAGACGGAGCGATTTGATGTCTTCGGGGGTCGATAGGCCGCTTTCGCTTATTTTCACGAACTCTTCCGGAATCTCGTGTGCCAGTTCTGCCGAGGTTTTGATGTCGGTCTTGAAAACATGGAGATTACGGTTGTTTACTCCCACCACGTTGATGTCAGGGGTGAGGTAGTCCAACTCCTGTTTGCTGTGGATTTCAAGCAGAGTCTCAAGATTTAGCTGTTGGGCGGTGTGGGCGAACCCTCTGCATTGTTCTGGGGTTAGGCAGGCTGCAATCAGAAGTATGGCATCGGCTCCCACTTCCTTGGCTTCAAATATCTGGTACTCGTCTACAATGAACTCCTTCCGCAATATGGGAATGTTTACCAGAGGACGCGATGAGCGGATGTCGTCAAGGCTGCCACCAAAATATTCCTTGTCAGTTAGGATCGACAGAGCAGTGGCCCCGGCTTTTTGGTAGCTGGGAGCAATACTGATGGGGTTCGCATCTTGGTGTATCCACCCTTTGGAAGGTGATTTGCGCTTAAACTCGGCTATGATGCCTGTAGGCGAGTCGGCGAGAGCCTTGCTTAGAGAAGCGGTGGCCGCACCGTTGTCCACCATGATGCGCCCCACCTTGCGGTAGAGTTCTCGTGGGCTGACGGTCTCTTTAGTTCGGTCAAGCTCCATGCGCTTATGTGCGCATATTTCTTCGAGAATGGTTGACATTTTCTTTAGCTGTTGAGTTCCACAAATTTTCTGAAACATTTGAGTGCCTTGCCGCTTTGCAGGCTTTCGCGTGCCATGTCGATGCACTCGTCTATCGGTTTGTCGGTTGTGAGCCTGATGCCGTAGGCCGCATTGACGATTACCACGTTGGTCTGGCTCGGAGTGGCTTGGTTGTTGAGCACATTGTCAAAGATTTTCATGGCCTCCTGTGGAGTGTTGCCCCCATATATCTCTTCGGGTTTGATGAGGCTGAAGCCGAGGTCTTCGGGTGAAATTATTATCTCGCTGTCGCGTGTCTGCACCTTGAAGTTGCTGGTGCCTGATATCTCGTCATAGCCGTCAATGCTGTTGACAATGCCATATTTCACGTCAATCTGGCTGAGAGTGTTGTGATAGAGGCGTACCTGCCCAATGGTGGGCACGCCAAGCAGTTGATATGTAGGGTGGCATGGGTTTACAAGCGGGCCGAGCAGATTGAAGCATGTGGGGATGCCGAGCGCCTTGCGTATGGGGGCGACAAACTTCATTCCGCAGGCGAAGAACGGGGCGTGAAGATATGTGAAGTTGCACTGCTCAAGGCTGCGGCGCAGTTCTTCAGGGTCGCGCTGGAATTTCACTCCGTGGTTTTCAAGCACCGAACTTGCCCCCGAAACGGAGGTGGCGGCATAGTTGCCGTGTTTTGCCACTTTGCACCCTGCTCCTGCTGCCACAAAGCATGCACAAGTTGATATGTTGAATGTGTTTTTGCCATCACCACCGGTACCCACGATGTCAAGCACCTTGTAGGGTTTGAGGTCAACGGGGATGCCTGTCTGCATCAGCCCATCGCGAAATCCGAGGAGGATGTCGGGGGTGATGCCCTTTATTTGCAGGACCGTGAGCAGGGCGGCAATCTGTTCGTTGGGATATTTCTCTTCGGTGATGTTAAGCATCACCTGTTTTATTTCTTCGCGTGTGGGGTTTTCGCCGGCAATGAGGCGTGTGAGTAGTTCTTTCATATTTGTAAGGTTGTTTGTTTAGAACTAATATTGGTAGTAGGATTTAATGTTTCAGCCAATTGCTGATGATGGTTTGCCCTTGGGGTGTGAGAACGGATTCGGGATGAAACTGTATGCCCCTGATGTCGTATGCCTTGTGGCGCAGTGCCATGATTTGGCCTTCTTTGCTGACGGCTGTCACTTCCAGGCAGTCTGGCAGACCGTCGTTGCTCACCACCCATGAGTGGTAGCGGCCTACGGCAATCTCGCTGCCCAGGCCGTCAAAGAGGTAGTCTGGTTGCGTGATGTCTATTGGCGTCTGAATGCCGTGGTATACATCGCTGAGGTTGGTGAGTTTAGCGCCAAAAACTTCGCCTATGGCCTGATGGCCCAGACATACTCCGAGAATAGGTTTAGTGGTAGCGTATGTTCTGATTACGTCCATGAGCAAGCCCGCTTCTTCTGGAATTCCTGGCCCTGGAGACAGAATAATTTTGTCGGCCGACTCCAGCTGCGGCAGCCTGAACTTGTCGTTTCGGTAGACGGTAACGTTGGCACCCAAAGCTTTCACGAGGTGTGAGAGATTGTAGGTGAAAGAGTCGTAGTTGTCTATTATCGTGATATTCATTTTGCTGTGTATTTATCGTGTATTGTCTGGATGTTATGGCTACATATCTTCGGCCATGAATATGGCTTGGCGAAGTGCTCCGAGTTTGTTGTTCACTTCCTGCAGCTCATATTCTTCATCGCTCTTTGCCACTATGCCACCCCCGGCCTGAAACCACAGTTCGTTGTTGCGGCTGATGAAAGTGCGTATTATAATGGCTTGGTTGAGGTCGCCGTTGAATCCCACAAATCCGATGCAACCACCATAGGCACCGCGGTTGTGAGGCTCGTATTGGCTGATGAGTT
>USTH01000060.1 GCA_900557555.1 uncultured Prevotellaceae bacterium
ACTGCCGACGCCATCACTTTTGAGACGACAAATGCCACTGTCACCACCGCACCCGCTGCAAGCGGAGAACTTCAGGGCACCTTCGTCAAGATACCGGCCGGAAACGCCACAGGCAAGATTATCCTCAACAAATACGGCACATCGTTTGCCACTGCAACAGCAAAAGCCGCCATACCGGCATTCCGTGCGTATCTCAACGCCAGAGCAGGCTCCAAAACCTTCAGCATCGTCATTAACAACGAACTGACAGGCATTGCCTCGGCAGACGCTGTCAACGGCAAGGCTGAACCTGTAGACGTATGCACCGTAGACGGCAAGCTCATTCGCGAACAGGTCGATGCCATGACCGCACTCCGGGGACTGCCAAAGGGCATATACATTGTCAACGGCAAGAAGATAAGGAAATAAGTCACACATACCATTGAAGAACACTACGAAAAATGAAAAAAACATATATATCCCCCTCTGTTGAGATAATCAGACTGACCCCAGCCAACATCATCGCCACAAGCAACATCGGTGTTTCAGGTGAGACCGATGAAGATGCACGCTCACGCGAGTTCTGGGGCATGACCATCTTTGATGACAGCAACGAGGATACATTCGAAAACGACACGAAGTTCTGATAAGCCGAACCGACCAACAGTCGGATTGGCATAAAACCACACTAACTATCAGCCGCAACCTGCAATGCAAGGTTGCGGCTGATTGTCTTTTCCCAAACCTGCCGCCAGACTTCGTCAGTTCTGAACATATAGTACTGCCCGCCATGTATTTCAAATACGCCCTATAATTATTTTAGGGAATAATAGCGGGCTATTTTGAGCAAAAACAAGCAACATCTGCTTTTCTAATCTAAAAAAAAACAAAATACAATAAATCCTAACTACCGAATTGGGTTAAAATAAATTTGAATATCTACTTAGGATTTATTGTGTATTTAGGAGAGAAGATGTTGCCATTTTATACTTTTCTAACAAAAAACAATATAATTTGTGGGTTATTTAAAAATTAATTTATATATTTGAACACGACATTTCGTAAACCTGCATTGCAAAATGTTTCTGCAACGACTTGTTCAACACGATTTATTAACAATCTTACATTATAATATATATACTATGAAACGAATTTACTATTTTCTGGCGTCCGTGCTCATTGCACTTATAAGCACAGGCGGCGCCAAAGCAGAAACAGGTGATGTTATCACATCGCTTGACCAATTGGTCAACAACAAGTGCTACACCATCAAGTGCAAACGTGGCCAGATGGTTGTCAACAATTCCAAGACCGCTATATGCTCTTCGCACTATGGCGATGAAGCCAACGTAGTGGGAGCGGCAAGCACCGAAGAGGCTGACGGCAAGTGGGCTCTTCTCACCATCAATGGGTCAGGCCGTTATCTGTATAACCTTGGAACGAAAATGTTCGTGAACATATCCAGCAAACTTGTCAACAATGCAGCCCAAGCTGTTACCGTTGACGTGATGGAGGCCTCTAATCCTGACGGTAACTATAAATTCAAGATAAAGCAAGGCAGCAATACGCTCAACAACAACAACTCTGGCGGCATTGCACTTGACGGATGGAGCACAGAGGACAATGGAAACCGCCTGATGATTACCGAAGCTGGCGATTTCGATGCTACTCCATTCCAAACCACGATAACCGTAACCTACAACTACATGCTCAACGGGACGAAAGTTTACAGCGATCAGAAAAGCACCTTTGCTACAATGGACTTCCCCACCCCAACCAAACCGGCCTACGTAGAATGTAGCGCCCCCAGTGGCACCGTACAGGCTTCTGACAACGGCAAATCCTTTGACATTACATGTACCACAGCAGCAGACATGCCATTCAGCATAAGCTCCGACTTTGACAGCGCCAAATGGTATCAGGTGAAAATAAAGAGAAATCCTGTGAAGTATGCAAAATTTGACGGCACCACCATTTCAAACAGCACCACAGCCCCTGAAACTCTTGCCACCGAAGACATTTTTGCCTTTGTCGGCTCACCATACGGCTTCAACATCTACAACGCCAAGGCCGGCCAGAACGCCCCATTCGGTCCCAAGACTCCGGTAGAAAGCAACACCATAAAGGCAAGCTCCACCAGCGATGCTGCAGTGTTCAGATTTGAGATAAGCAGCGAGAACAGCAACATCCACCTCTTCAGAAACGTTGAAAACGAACTCGCATATCTCAACGATATGAACAACAAGCTCGGCTACTGGTATAGCACCAACAACCTCCACGACGCAGGGTCTGACTTCGACTTCATCGCAGTGCCTGATGAAACCGTTGCCGAACTTCTCGGCAAGACTATTGCTGTGACCTACAATGTCTACCTTAACGACACAAAGCTCTACAGCACAACAATAATGGAGAACAAAAACGAAGCTCCAACGTTCAACCTCAACACACAGAGCGAATATCTTGACATCACCGGCATTCCTGCCACCATAACCACAGAGCAGACCTCATACGACATACACACGTCATACAAGGCCGACTTCCCATTCCAGACAGACAAGTGGTACAACCTCGCCATAGGACGCACACCAAACCTGCAGATTTACACCACAACGGGCGTTACAGACCGCATCGAAACCCAAGATGTGGCTAAGACCACAGAGACATGGAACAACTACCTCTGGCGAATTGAGGGTGACTGGTACAACGGTTTCAGGCTATACAACCACGCATCACAGGCCTACGTTTCTTACGGCAACACCGTGACCCCCGCCAACAAGTTCCAGGCCTACCTCACCACCGCAGACGAACCGGGCAGTCGCTTTGAGTATATGCCGAAGAACGGCAAAGCCCATTTCCGTGTTCTGAACACCACCAACGATGCATACATCAGCAACAACGGCGGTAGCGTAACCACATTCCTCACCAACTGGAACACCAGTGCCAACCTGACTGACGCAGGAGCCCACATTATCATCACCGAGTCAAAAGAATTGAGCGATGACGACGTCACACTGTTCACCGAAGCCCTCAACAACGCTTTGACAACAGTCGACAGAAACGGGCGCATCCCAGTGTTGTTCTCCGCTGATGACGTCACCACAACCAAGGCACAACTCAACGCCATCACATGCAACAGCACTTCAGAGGTTGACGCCGCCATTGCGCAGGTCAACACCATACTTGACAACTTCTACAAAAAAGCAGAAGGCAAGAAATTCTCTGCCCGCAACGTTCCTGACACATACTACCTCAGTGCAAGCCAGACAGAGCTGCAGGCCAAGAAGGCCGAACTCCACGCCGAGTGCGTGTTTGACGTGACCTACAACGCCAACGGCAAGTTCTACCTCCACGGAGTGTTCAACAACGTCTACTCCAACAAGCCGGTAGCCTACAACGTAGCCCCTACCACCTCTGCCACCGCCACCGACGACTTCTTCATCGGCATACTTGACAACAGCAGCGACAACAAGGTGTACTTTGCCAACGCACTGACAGGCTACAACACCATTCACTTCAGCACCAGCTACACCCATAACACTTGCGGATGGGAATACAATGCAGGAAACTCACAATGGATTCTGGCAAGCGTAACCGATGAACAGTATGAAGAACTTTCCACATGGACATTGCTTGACGAAGCCATCGCTGCCGCACAGCAATACAACATCGGCACCGGTGTAGGCCAATTTAACGGTGAAGGATATGCAGAAGCACTGGCCAACGCCATTGCCATGAGAGACGCTCACAGCGCAAACGCAGATGAAATTGCCGCAGCCATAGCAGCCATCTCTGTTGACAACCTCACACTCAACATGCCGGCCAATGGCCAGTTGATATACATCAAGGACAACGCCGGCAACTACATGACCTGCAACAACGCCGAGAACGGCCGCACGGCATTTGCCGCTGAAAAGAACGATGCCGCTATCTTCTGCTACACAGGCAACGCACTCATATCATACAAGACTGGCTTCTATGCCACCCACAACGGTGCAGCAAATCCATTCCCAAAGATGGCACAAGAAGTAATCGCTGAGAGTAAAGCGACCCTCTACCAAATACACGCCTCTGGCCTTAACAAAGACAAGTACGCCATTTCGTTCGGTAGAGACACACGCTTTATGTACACAGCCGGCAACGCTGGTACTTTCGCCAACGCAGCCGCCATCAACAACGCAGGCTTCGAGTTCACCCTTGAAGAAGTGGAAGCATTGCCCGTGAGCATAAGCGATGCCAAAATTGCTACACTCTACTCGCCGATGGCACTCCAGATTCCAGACGGCATAACCGCCTACACCGGTTCCTATAACAACGACAACAACAGCATCAAGCTGACTATGCTCAGTGGCATCATTCCCGCCAACACCGGTGTAATCATCGAAGGCGAGCCCGGCAACTACACCTTCACAACCACCACAGGTGGTGAGGGTACAAGCAGCCTCACAGGCACAGTGGCGGGCATCACCACCGTTTCGGGAGTCTACACACTGCAGACCGTTGACGGACAACTCGGTTTCTACAGCTACACAGGGGAAAACCTCAATGGCTTCAAGGCCTACTTTGCTAACAACAGTGGAAGCCAGGGCTTCAAGCTCATAAAGGACAACGACATGACCGGTATCACCAGCGCAGAGGCAAGCATCGCCAACGAAGGCAAATGCTATGACCTGCAAGGCAAACCCGTGGCAGCACCCCTCAAAAACCAGATCTACATTGTCAACGGCAAAAAAGTAATAATGAAATAAACCACACGCCCCACACAAAGGGTGCACATACACCAGTCTAACTATGAAAAAACCGTATAACAGCCCCTCATTAGAGGTCATAACGCTCCAGAACAGCACCAACATCTGCACCACCTCCATTGCCGTAGGCAGGGAAGACCAGAGCGGTGCCGAACAGCTCTCCAAGAAATTCTGGGGGACCAGCGTCTTTGACGATGCAGAGCCTACAGACGATGAAGGCATCTGACATTGACTGATTTTCGGAAAACGGCTTTCGGCAAACGACAGCCACTGCAATATCCGGCTTCGAAACAACACCGTTTCGAAGCCGGATTACTTTTTCTTTCGGCCAGAACAACTCCCCGACACTCAAGGCAGACATCTACTCTACTAAAAAACAAAAACACAATAAGTCCTAACGACCGAATTGGATAAAGATGACTATCTCACCACGCTCTTTCGGCCGAAACGGACTAACGCATCGGCCGAATGGGATATCCGTTTCGGCTGAAATGCAATTCCACTTCGGCCGAAACACCAACATTAGAACAACATAATCAGCTGCCACATCGTGCCACATGCCAATGCGGTGAGACAAACAATGCACGGCATGGCTGACGACTACAGAGGGATGGGACTACAAGCACTGACCACACCAGAAACATGGTCTGCCATGCGGCACAATACCGCCATTTCTTTCTGGCCAGACTCTAAAGTGAACGAACATGCTGACAAAACAACACTTTTTGCCGATTAAAAGTTGCAAAACGCCACTTTCAAGGCCCTTCCGATGACTTTTTGTCATTTTTTGAGGCGTAAAAATTTAAAAATGAAAGATTTTTCGTTCCTCTAACGTGATATTTCAAAAAAAGCAGTAATTTTGTCAATGAAAACAGAACACAACAAGACTACAATCACAAATGTCTAAAATATCATTCACAAAAATGCATGGGGCAGGCAACGACTACATCTATGTCAACGCCATGGAGTGTCCGATTGCCAACCCCGAAAAAGCCGCCGTGGTGTGGAGCGACCGCCACAAGGGCATAGGCGGTGACGGCCTGATAATGATTGATCGCTCGGAAGTGGCAGACTTCAAGATGCGCATGTTTAACAACGATGGCAGCGAAGGCATCATGTGCGGCAACGGCATCAGGTGTGTAGGCAAGTATGTCTACGACCACAGACTGACCACCTCTACCACAGTGACAATAGAGACCCTTGGTGGTATCAAGACCCTGCAGCTTCAAACAGGTGCAGACAACCTTGTGGCAAAAGTGCGGGTAGACATGGGTGCGCCCCTCTTCAGAAACCCCGACCAGTTTGCCCTTAACAACGGTGCCATGCAAGAGGGTGTGATAACCGCGCCATGCGATGGTGGTGAATGCCGCAACTACACAGGCACCTTTGTATGTATGGGCAACCCCCACTTTGTAATCTTCACGGATGACATCGCTAAGGTTGACCTGGCCGGTGAGGGAGCAAAGTTAGAAACTCTTGCCATCTTTCCACAAAAGTGCAACATAGAGTTTGCCCAGGTTAAAGGCAACGGCACGATACGCACCCGAGTATGGGAACGCGGCACCGGCATTAC
>USTH01000061.1 GCA_900557555.1 uncultured Prevotellaceae bacterium
CTCCGAAAAGGTCAAGTTGGGGATAGCGGCGCGAATTCTCTCTGGAAATCCATTCTTTTGCTTCATTCACAAGATTATCGACCTCACCTTCATTATATGCTACTCCAATTGTGGCAAGTTCCTTCATCTTGCCACCGATTTTCTCGACAACTATAACTCCGATATTTCCGGAACGATGTCTTTTCTTCCTGACAAACATAGTTAAAATATCTTTCGCGTCACCCAATATTAGGTGACGCGAAAGATACAAAATATTGTTTATCAGCAAGTTATAAAATACGTATTTTTTGAGTGACGAAGTCAGGAGATATACAATTTTTATGTATTTCAAAGATTTTTGACCTGTAAATAACTTTTTTGAACATCACAGGTTTAACCCAAATCGGTCCTAACGCCCGAATTGGGTTTAAGGAAACGGATATTTGCGCTTCTGTGGGTCACCTTTTTTTATGCAGCGAGAGTTCTTTTATCTTATGTCAACCATTATGGCTATTATACAAAAAGCCCGGCTTCTGCAACTAAGCGTGAAGCCGAGGCTTTTTGGATGTAATATTAGTGTGTTGAGAGATTAGTCCTTGTTGTTGTCGTGATGGTGGTGTGGGTGCTGGCCGTTGCCTTCGCGACGTGGGCCTCTTGGACGTACGGGACGCTCCTCATAGCCTTCAGGCTTAGGTATCAGCACCTTGTGGGAGAGTCTGAACTTCCCGGTCTTATCGTTCACTTCAAGCAGTTTTACTGTTATCTCGTCACCCTCGTTGAGGCCAGCCTCTTCAACGGTTTCAAGGCGCTTCCAATCTATCTCGCTGATGTGGAGAAGGCCTTCGCGTCCAGGCATGAACTCCACGAAGCAACCGTAAGGCATTACGCTTGTTATCTTGGCGTTGTACACCTCGCCAACTTCAGGAACAGCTACGATGGCCTTGATTTTGGCAACGGCTGCATCAATGCTATCCTTGTTGGGGGCGCTGACCTGAACCTTACCTACACCGTCTTCCTCGTCAATGGTGATGGTGGCACCTGTATCTTCCTGCATACCCTGTATAATCTTGCCGCCAGGGCCGATTACGGCACCGATGAATTCCTTAGGTATTTCGAATGCTACGATGCGTGGTACGTGTGGTTTGAGGTCAGCACGTGGCTCTGCAAGGGTCTCGGTTATCTTGCCGAGAATGTGTTCTCTGCCGGCTTTGGCCTGCATGAGGGCTTTTTCAAGAATGTCGTATGAAAGGCCGTCACACTTGATGTCCATCTGTGTGGCGGTAAGACCTTTCAGTGTACCAGTGGTCTTGAAGTCCATGTCGCCCAAGTGGTCTTCGTCGCCGAGGATGTCGCTAAGCACAGCGTATTTCTCTTCGCCGGGGTTCTTGATAAGACCCATGGCAATACCACTGACCGGACGCTTGATGGGCACTCCGGCATCCATAAGGGCAAGTGTGCCTGCGCAGACTGTTGCCATGGATGATGAGCCGTTTGACTCGAGAATTTGCGACACAACCCGAACGGTGTATGGGAAATCCTCGGGAATCATGCCCTTAAGGGCGCGCCAAGCAAGGTGTCCGTGGCCTATCTCGCGACGGCCTACACTGCGCTGGGCTTTAGCCTCTCCAGTGCAGAAAGGTGGGAAATTGTAGTGCAGCAGGAACTTCATGAAACTCTTGTCAAGCACATCGTCAACCATTTTCTCGTCAAGCTTGGTGCCAAGGGTGCAGGTAGACAGCGACTGGGTTTCGCCACGCGTGAAGATAGCACTTCCGTGGGGCATTGGCAGCGGGCTTACCTCACACCATATTGGGCGTATGTCGGTAGTCTTGCGACCGTCGAGGCGAATGCCTTCGTCAAGCACACAACGGCGCATGGCATCGCGTTCTACATCGTTGTAGTAACGGTCGATAAGAGAATTCTTCTCCTCAAGTTCTTCGGGAGTAAGGTCTGTATGTTTTTCGGCATAGGCAACCTTAAAGTCTTCGCGAATCTTCTCGAAAGCCTCGGCGCGAGCCTGTTTTTCGAGTGCCTGCTTGGTTACATCGTAAGCTGGCTGGTAGCACTCCTCACGCAACTGTTGGCGGAGTTCCTCGTCATTGACTTCGTGGCAGTATTCACGCTTGACATCGGTGCCAAGTTCTTTGGAGAGAGCTGTCTGCATTTCACACATCGGCTTGATGGCTTCGTGTGCTGTTTTAAGGGCTTCGAGCAGTGCGCTCTCAGGCACTTCCTTCATCTCGCCTTCAACCATCATGATGTTGTCGCGGGTAGCGGCAACCATGAGGTCCATGTCGGCATTTTCCATCTGCTGGTAAGTCGGGTCAATGACATATTCGCCGTTGATGCGTGCCACACGAACCTCCGAGATGGGGGCTTCAAAAGGAATGTCAGAGCAGGCGAGAGCCGCACTGGCGGCAAAGCCTGCGAGTGCATCGGGCACGTCTGTGCCGTCAGCGCTGAGAAGCATGATATTTACGTAAACCTCAGCATGGTAATTGCTCGGGAAGAGCGGACGTAAGGCACGGTCCACCAAGCGGGAGGTTAGAATTTCATTGTCTGATGGGCGGCCTTCGCGCTTTGTGAAGCCGCCAGGAAAGCGTCCTGCAGCCGCATATTGCTCGCGGTAGTCACACTGCAGTGGCATAAAGTCTGTTCCGGGTACTGCGTCTTTGGCTGCACAAACGGTTGCAAGGAGCACGGTCTTGCCCATGCGCAATACAGCCGAACCGTCAGCCTGTTTTGCCAATTTGCCTGTCTCAATTGAGATTTCGCGTCCATCAGGCAATTGGACTGTCTTCGTAATAATGTTCATCTAAATAAAAATTAAATTTCTTTTCCTTAAAAACGTCTGAAAATCGTGCAAATGTACATATTTCTGTTGGAAACGGCACTGCTTTGCAGACATTATTTTCTACTTTTGTTGAAAAACAAGTCCGTCCCACTGATCTCGTGATGGGAAGCCTCTGTTTTTGAATGCTTTGAATGGCTTTTCTGGCTGAATAATCGCTATAGAAAAAAGTGACATTATCATAAAACTTACCACGCCGTTTTCTGTGGTCACTGAATAATTATAAGAAGATTCTGACAGCTTAATTCATTTTGCCTCAAATTAACGGAACACTAAAGATTGATGTTTTCAGATAAATGTTGTATTTTTGCAACAGAAGATAATCATACATTAGATGCGAGAAATGTCCGACACTTTATTACTTATAATGCAGGCAGGCTCTATGGGTGTGTCGCTTACACTGTTTCTTGTTTTGGTGTTGTCGTGCCTTCAGAAGCCCGACACCACAAGAGCGTATGAAAATGTGAGATGGCTCTTGGCGTTTGCCATGCTGTTTTTGGGAGTGCACTATCTGCTGCAGATGTGGTTTGGCTTCCGTGCTCAGGGCGACGATGTGGGAGCCGTGTTCAACATTCTTTTTTATTCGCCGGTAACATATATTGTGTCTTATTCAATATTGCGCATTGGCTGCGGACGTGGTTATTATCAAAAGTTTTTGTTGGCGTCAGTTACAAGCATGATATTGATTCTCTCTTGTTTCGTTTATGGTTATCTGCATTATGGCTCTCTGCACATGCACGGAGTGTTGTATGTGATGGGGTTGATATACTTTCTTACCGTAGTCTTTTTCATTATATATCCGATAAAAGAGATTCGCCGTGTGAGAAAGCTGGTGGACGAAGAGTCGGGGCAGGAGCCAATTCTCTACAATTTATATATGCGCACATGCATTAGGCTGCTCTATGTGGCAACTTTGCTTGTTACAGCCAGCATATTCTACACGCCCACACTTGTCATAGCCGGACCTTTGTTTCTTGTTTCCCTTGTGTTTTATATCATCAGTTTCGTGGCAATTGGTTTCAACATCAGGCAAGTGAATGACATCGTGGTGGAGGAAACGGAGGATGGGGTCTGTCCCGAAAGAGAAATCACTGCTGTGCAAGCACCCAAGACTTGTATGGATGACGAGCAGAAAGCAAAGGTAAGAGACCTTATTGAGGATTGGAGAAAAAACCAGGGTTATGCCACATCCGAAATCAACAGCAGCCTGCTTGCCAGCAGATTGAATATATCAAAGCGACAGTTGGTGCAGTATCTTCGCGAGGTTGAGGGCAAGACTTTCCGCATCTGGTTGTCTGGCCTTCGCCTGGAGGAGGCAAAGCGAAAAATCATGGAGTACCCAAAATATTCAAATGAAACAATAGCCGAAGGATGCGGATTTTCGCGCAGTCACCTTCAGGCCAAGTTCAAGGAGGCGACAGGCATGACCATCAACGAATGGCGAGCCAATAACGCTAAGACGGAATGACAACGGGTCTTGGGGTGTTAGGTTCGTCAGAAATCTAACACCTAAATTAGGGAAGTCTAACACCAGCCCATAGAAGCCGAACACATTGTGAGGTTTCTATGGGCTATATTTGTATCATATTTTGAAAATCGAATAAAATATAGTTCCTATATAAAAGCAACATGAATGATGAAAACGAAACTACTAATTCTTCCTGTCATCGTGGCACTTGCCGTAATTACAGGGTGTTCTGACGACAACCCGAGTGGAGGCAGCGTCGATGCGCCCATAGCTGTTACCGAGAGTGAACTAAAAGAGGCAGTCTACTACACTTTCCCTCTAATGATAATGGATGCCACGGAGTCGGTAGAGACAAATGCAGAAATGTTTGTGCCGGGCATTCCCCGCGCGCCTGTCAACCAGCTTATTCATGCTGTAAAAATGGCCGATGCATCGAGTAAATCGGTGGTGACACCTAATGTAGACACATATTACAGCAGGTTGTGGTTGGATATGACTGCCGAACCGATTGTGCTTGAATTTCCCGATGTAAAAGACAGGTTCTGCAATGTTCAGGTGCTCGATGCGTGGACTAACACTACAAAGTTAATCACCGATGGTGGCACATATATTTTTGCCCGAAAAGGACAGAAGGTCACTGTTCCGTCGGGAGCCATTCTTGTGGAAATGCCTACAGCAATGGGGTGGTGTATTGTGCGCGTTCTCAATAACGGAGAGGGCGATTATGATAACGTCAAGAAGATTCAGGATGCCATGAAGGCTTACCCTCTTTCGGCTTATGGCAATGCAGGATATGTGGCGCCAAAAGGTACTTACGATGCAGCGAAGGATGTCAATCCGGTGATGAAATGTATGGCGATGTCGCTTGAGGAGTATTTCGCCAAGGCAAACTCTCTGATGGAAAAGAATTCTCCATTGAGTTTTGATGCCGAGATAATAAACAGGCTTAAGAAACTTGGAGTTGGTCCGGGGCTTAAATTGAAAAAGATAGAAAACGGAGCAGAGTTATTTGCCAAAATCAAGGCATCCTTCAAGGCAGATGCAGTTGCAGTTGCCGCAACATACAAGAAGAAAATGGGAGGGGTGTGGTCGTATTTCACAGAACCGATAGGCGACTTTGGAAAAGCGTATGATTTTCGTGCTGCCGTAGCATTGGTGGGACTTGGCGCCAATACCAATGAAGTGGCTATTTATCCTCGTGCCGACTATGACTCTAATCAAGAAGCTCTTAATGGCGCAAATAGCTATACGTTGCATTTCAGTTCACTTCCTCCTGTTGAGAAAGGGGGCTTCTGGTCTATTACAGCCTACGGAGACGACGACTATCTTATTGATAATCCCATCAACAGATATAATGTTACCGACCGTAGCGAACACAAACTTAATGCAGACGGAACGCTTGATGTAACATTGTCGGCTAACGACCCCCTGGACGGCTCTTTTTGGTTGCCCACTGGCAATAAGGGATTTCATCTGTTCATGCGCATGTATCTGCCAGACTTAAAGGCTCTGGACACTTGGACTCCACCGACTATAACAAAGAAATAAGGAAAGATGTTGCATGGGTGGCGGCGGAATATCAGACCGCTCCGCTGCTTTTGCAATCTGGCCTCATACGTTGAAACCAATAAACTCCTATAGGCCTCAACCACAGTTCTGCATGTTGCGGAACCGTGGTCTTTTTGTTGACACAGCCTGAACGCCGTGGCAACAAAATGGTGAAGCGTATGGCAGATTAAACCCAATTCGGTCGTTACGACCTAATGACCGATTTTGTCTTTCCCTAGAAAAAGTTGACTCGCAAAATCAACAATTATGTGGAAGTACAA
>USTH01000062.1 GCA_900557555.1 uncultured Prevotellaceae bacterium
GCCTCGTTGTCGCGCTCCAGTCCTTCGTTAGGCGAGCCTTCAAACACGGTGGCGTACAGGTCGGCGGGGTTAAGCTTGAGCACTGTCACCAGATATTCCCATGCCCAGCCGATAGCTTCTTTCTTGAAGTAGTCGCCGAAACTCCAGTTGCCCAACATCTCAAACATGGTGTGGTGGTAGGTGTCGTGGCCCACTTCCTCAAGGTCGTTGTGCTTTCCGCTGACACGCAGGCATTTCTGCGAGTCGGTCTGGCGGCGGCATTTTGGTTCCGCATTGCCGAGGATGATGTCCTTAAACTGGTTCATTCCGGCGTTGGTAAACATAAGTGTGGGGTCGTCCTTTACCACCATGGGGGCAGAGGGAACAATAAGGTGTCCTTTTGATTCGAAAAATTTCTTGAAAGACTCTCGAATCTCTTTTGCTGTCATCATTGTTGTCTTTTTTTTGATTTTGAGTGCAAAATTAGCGATAAATCATTATATTTGCAATTTATTAAGAATGAAAATTCATCACATCTGGCCGCAGGGGGCTGCTGTCGGAAATTGTGCATATCATCCTCTTTTCAGAAACGACCCAAGGTCATGGCTCTTAACACAAACAAGGATTTAAAGAAGTTCTACTCCATACAGGAGGTTGCTAATATGTATGGTGTCAATGAATCGCTGTTGCGGTTCTGGGAAACGGAGTTCCCCCAGCTTGCACCCAAAAGGGCAGGGCGCGGAGTGCGTCAATACACCAAGGAAGACATAAAATTGGTGGGCGTCATACACGACTTGGTAAAACGGCGTGGCATGAAACTGGCAGCAGCGCGCGAGGTGCTCAAGCGCAACAAAGACGGAGCTTACCGCAGCGGTGAAGCCATTGATATGCTTAAGGACATCAGGGCCAAACTGGTGGACTTGCGTTCTCAACTTGGCACCATTGTGGAAGGAGAGGAATATAACATAGAAGAAAAATAAGACAAATGCAGTCAATAACATTTACTTCTGATGCCGCCATGGAACTTTCAAAGGTTCTGGGTGGCATTGATTTTGATCGGGTCTTTGTGCTGCTTGATGAAACAACACAAAGGCTTTGCATGGACAGGTTGCAGGGGTGTGACGCAATAAAGGATGCCAAGACAATCGTCATAGGTGCTACTGATGTGTGCAAGAACATAGAGTCATTGGCGCACGTGTGGAAATCTCTGGGCGAAAGTGGTGCCAGCCGCCGTTCGCTACTTGTCAATGTCGGTGGTGGCATGGTGACCGACCTTGGCGGCTTTGCCGCTTCAACATTCAAGCGTGGCATAAAGTTTGTAAACATTCCGACCACTTTGCTTGCTATGGTGGATGCTTCGGTTGGGGGCAAGACGGGCATAAACTTCAACGGTCTGAAGAATGAGGTGGGGGTGTTCTGCGATGCCTCACACGTCATAATCGACACAGGATTTCTCTCTACACTTGACGAGCAAAACATTTGTTCCGGTTATGCCGAGATGCTTAAGCACGGCCTTATCAGCAATACACCCGATTGGGCAGAACTTGTCAACTTTGACCTGCATCACCCGGACCTGGCGAGACTCAGCGAGATGCTCAGAAAGAATATCCGCGTAAAGGAACGGATAGTGCTTGAAGACCCGCACGAGAAAGGCATACGCAAGGCACTCAATGTGGGTCACACCGCTGGTCATGCTTTCGAGAGTTTCGCCATGGCAATCGGTCAGCCGGTGCTTCATGGCTATGCCGTGGCGTGGGGCATGGTGTGCGAACTGTATCTTAGCGTTGTGAAACTTGGCTTTCCGAAGGACAAGATGCGCCAGACGGTCACTTTCATTCGTGAAAACTACGGCACCATGGCTTTTGACTGCAAAGATTATGAACGACTTTACGAACTGATGAAGCACGACAAGAAAAACACTCAGGGCTTCATCAATTTCACTCTTCTTTCAGACATAGGCGGCATAAAGCTCAATCAGACAGCCTCACGCGAGGAAATCTTTGAGGCACTTGACTTCTACCGTGAGCAGTTCTGAACTGTCAGAGTTCTAACGACCGAATTGGGATAATAGGTATTCCGAAGACGACCTTACGATGAAATTTCGGCGGAAACGCATTGCCATTTCGGCCGAAGTGGACTTCCGTTTCCGCCGAAATGCAGTTCCGTTTCGGCCGAAACAACTTCTTTAGGTGGCTCTGCGACGTTCGTTCATCGCCAATGGCGGTGTCTTCAGCCTTTCTGCTGTGCGTGATGTCAGTTTAAGGTGAATTGTCCGTCGAGACAGGTTATCTCGTTTTGGTTCAGGAGGGTTTCTGTGGCCTGCTTTAGTGCGTTCATAGAGAAAGGCAGACCTTTGAGTTCTGTAAAGGGGTGGGGGGCGCCATCGCTCAGAAGTGTTATGATGGCTTGAGCTGCACTCTCCGTCTCGTTTGAGTCGGAGTGGTTGTTGGAGTATCCGTTTCTGATGCACACATCGCAATGGCCGCAGTCTCGGGCTCCATTGTCGCCGAAATATTCTGACAGCATGCGGCTGTGACAGATGTTTGCACTGTTGAGGTAGTTTATCATTGCGTTGACCCTTTGCACGAGTTCTGCTCGGCGGTGTTCGTAGACTTCGGGTGTGAATATGAGCTCATCTGTTTCAACGCGTCTTTGCAGAAATCTGATGTGGGCGATGTGTTTGAACGGGATGTAGTAGATGATGCCAAGCATGTGCAGCGTCCGCAGACTTTTGTATACGGCCTCAGGTGTAAGCTTGGTGCGTTGGGCCAGCAGCAGTTCCTCTATGGGCATGAGGTCGGCAAAGAGGCCGTTGTAGGTGCGGAGCAGACTTTGGAGCACGGCATCGCATTCTTTTGACAGATGATGTATACGATATAGTTCTTCTCTGGTTACGACTACCTTAATGCATGAAACGCAGTCTTCGGGTTCGGTATATTGTATGTAACCTGCATTTTCAAGAATGCGGAATGCGCTCAGCACCGGCAGGGAGAACAGTTTGTGCAACTTGCAGAATTGCATGACGTCAAACTCCTTGTATATGCCGTAGCCATCGCCCACGGCCACCTCATAGTAATAGCAGATTTTCTCGTAGATGTCACGTATATAGTCCTTGGGCGGGAATACGGAGTCTATATGCCGCTTGAGGTTTGCAATGTCGTAGCGGCTCTTGAGCAAGATGGCTTGGGCTGGTTTTCCGTCGCGTCCGGCCCGTCCGGCCTCTTGGTAGTAGCTTTCTATGCTGTCGGGCACCCCAGTGTGTATGACTGTGCGCACGTCTGGTTTGTCAATGCCCATGCCAAAGGCGTTGGTGGCCACCATTACCCTGACAAGGTCGTCTTGCCACAGTTGTTGTCGCATGTCCTTGTCGGTGTTCTCCAGTCCGGCGTGGTAGTGTAGGGCTGGAATGTCGTTTTGGGTAAGAAATTTAGCTATTTCGGCTGTTTGTTCCCTGTTGCGCGTGTAGACAATCGCTGACCCTGTGGTGTTTCGCAGAATGCTGAGCAATGTGGTGTCTTTGTTGTTGGTCTCCATCACGCTGTATGTGAGGTTTGGCCGTTCAAAGCTCATGCGGAACACGTTTTCCTCTTTGAAGTTGAGTTGGTGCTGTATGTCTTTGACCACAGTGGTGGTGGCCGATGCTGTGAGTGCGAGAACTGGTGCTTCGGGCTTGAGTCTACGTATGTCGTTTATCTGCAAGTATGATGGTCTGAAGTCATAGCCCCACTGTGAGATGCAATGGGCTTCGTCAACGGTTATGAGGTTGACTGTCATGTGAGCCAACTTGGTCTGGAAGAGTTCTGACGAAATTCGTTCGGGCGAGATGTATAGAAATTTGTAGTTGCCGAGGATGCAGTTTTCGAGAGACCGCAGAATGTCGGAGCGACTCATGCCCGAATATATGGCTGTGGCTTTGATGCCGCGGTTTCTGAGGTGTGCCACCTGGTCTTTCATCAGTGCTATGAGTGGCGTGATGACAATGCACACTCCCTCCATCATCAGTGAGGAGACCTGAAAGGTTATGGACTTGCCTCCGCCGGTGGGCATGAGTCCAAGGGTGTCTTTTCCGTTGCAGATGCTTTGAATTATTTCGCTTTGTATGCCACGGAATTTGTCGTACCCCCAGTATTTGTGCAGTATGATTAGACTCTGCTCTTGAAGGGTGCTATTTCTGTTCTGTGTTGGCAGGTTGGATATCTTCAATTTGCAGCTGTATTTCGCCGTGCTTGTAGGTGTTTTCGGCTATGGTGTAACAGATGTTGAAGGCCCGTTTGGACTTTATGAAGCGAGCGTGTCCGCTTTGGCCGAATGCGATACCCGAAAGAATGTTGTTGGACTTGTTGTCAACGAGTTCGAGCTTGATGTGTTCCTGCCCTCGGCCAACAACCTTGCTTGTGCCGTAGTCGTAGACGTTGCGTGTGCTGAACAGTGGTTCGGGATTTTGCGGGCCGAAAGGACGAAGTTTCTTCAGTTCGTTGAAGAATGGTGTGGTTATTGTAGAGAAGTTAAGCTCTGCCTCAACGTCAAGTGATGCGGCTGTCTGCTCGTCTTCGATATGTTTTTCCACATAGTCTTCAAAGCGTTGTATAAACTCCTTGATATGTTCTTCCTTGAGCGTGAGTCCTACGGCGTAGGTGTGGCCCCCGAAGTTTTCAAGGAGATCCTTGCAGTTCTCAATACCCGAATAGATGTCGAATCCCGCAACCGAACGGGCAGAACCTGTGAGGTTGCCGTTTTCGTCAAGGGCCAGTACAACAGTTGGACGATAGTACAGTTCTGTAAGCCTTGAAGCCACGATGCCTATGACGCCTTTGTGCCACTCTTTGTTGTAGACCACAATGCTTCGCCTGTTGTCGAGATTTTTTATTTTGTCGACAATAGCGTTGGCTTCTTCAGTCATTTGTCTGTCGATGTCCTTGCGCGCCTCGTTGTAGGTGTTGATTCGGTTTGCTTTCTCTATGGCCCGCGTAAGGTCTTTCTCTATGAGCAGGTCAATGGTCTCGCTGCCATTCTGTATACGTCCGGAGGCGTTGATGCGTGGTCCGATGCGGAAGATGATGTCAGGCATGCCTATTTCCTTATCGGTTAGTCCGCATACATTGATGATGGCTTGCAGTCCAACGCTGGGGTTTGAATTGAGTTGTCTGAGGCCGTGGAATGCCAAAATGCGGTTTTCTCCCAACACTGGTACGAGGTCTGCGGCAATGCTTACGGCACATAGTTCCAGCAATGGTGTCAGACGGCTGAACTCTATGCCGTTGTTGAGTGCAAAGGCCTGCATTAGCTTGAAGCCGATGCCACAGCCAGAGAGGTCGTGGTATGGGTAGGTCTCATCCTTTCGCTTCGGGTCGAGAATGGCATAAGCCGGCGGCAGTTCGTCGTCGGGAACATGGTGGTCGCACACGATGAAGTCTATTCCGTGTGCCTGCGCATAGGCAATCTCTTGATTTGCCTTGATGCCACAGTCAAGGATAATGATAACTCTCACTCCTAAGCTGACGGCACGGTCAATTGCTTTAAAACTAATGCCATAACCGTCTTCGTAACGGTCTGGAATATAGTATTCGACATTGGAATAAAACTCTTGTAGAAATTTGTAGACCAATGTTACAGCAGTGCAGCCGTCAACATCATAATCACCGTAGACCAATATCTTTTCTTTCATGCCAATGGCTTGGTTGATGCGTTTCACCGCCTTGTCCATGTCCTTCATCTCAAAGGGGTCGTGAAGGTCTGTGAGGCGCGGTGAGAAGAATTTCTTCGCTTGGCGGGGGGTCTTTATGCCCCGTTTGAAAAGTATTGAGCCTACGATTGGATTGATGCCAATCTCAGCGGACAGTTTGTCAGCCGCTTCCTGATTTTGTGGTGTGAGAGATTGGTACTTCCATTTGTAATTCATTTATAGTTTTTTTGTTATATGCATAGCCTCATATTGTCGCTGTAAAAGAGCAACAATAGCGAAAATTGCTTTCGCTGCAATTTTAATGTAAAGGTAGGATAATTTTCTGTAACCAGATAGCGGTGAGTATTAAAAACTTTAAAAATTGACTTCTTGTGTTGAAATGTATGCTGTGGCAGAAACGAAAGATGAGGCTGTGTCAAAATAGGCGCAGCCTCTTTTTTGTAGCCTGCTGTAAACC
>USTH01000063.1 GCA_900557555.1 uncultured Prevotellaceae bacterium
CTGCAACTCGTAGCCTTCACGGCGCATCGTTTCGATGAGCACGGAGAGGTGGAGCACTCCACGGCCAGAGACAATCCAGCTGTCGAAGGTGTCGGTTTTGTCAACCTTGAGGGCAAGGTTCTTCTGCAACTCGCGCTGCAGGCGCTCGTCAATCTGGCGACTGGTGCAGAACTTGCCTTCTTTGCCGAAGAACGGCGAATTGTTGATGGTGAAGAGCATACTCATGGTTGGCTCGTCAATCTTGATGGGTGGCAGCGGTTCGGGGTTTTCGAAGTCGCAGATGGTGTCGCCTATTTCAAAGTTGTCCAACCCTATTATTGAGCAGATGTCACCGCAGGTCACTTCATCGGTCTTGCGGTGCCCCATGCCTTCAAAAGTGTGCAGCTCCTTGATTTTGGTTTTCTCCATAGAGCCGTCGCGGTGTGCCACGGTGATGTTCATGCCCTCTTTGAGCGTTCCGCGGTTTACGCGCCCCACGGCTATCCTTCCGGTGTAGTTAGAGTAGTCGAGGGAGGTTATCAACATCTGTGGGGTTCCTTCGCGTTTCTCTGGCGCCGGGATTACTTCGATGATTTTATCGAGTAGATATGTAATGTTGTCGGTTGGCGTGTTGTAGTCTGGTCCCATCCACCCGTTTTTGGCGGAGCCGTAGATTACGGGGAAATCGAGTTGATCTTCGCTTGCGCCGAGGCTGAACATGAGGTCGAACACCATTTCGTAGACTTCTTCAGGGCGGCAGTTGGGCTTGTCAACCTTGTTGACCACAACGATGGGCTTTAGCCCAATCTGCAGTGCCTTCTCCAGCACGAAGCGTGTTTGGGGCATGGGGCCCTCAAAGGCATCGACAAGCAGAATGCATCCGTCTGCCATGTTGAGCACACGCTCCACCTCGCCTCCGAAGTCAGAGTGCCCCGGAGTGTCGATAATGTTGATTTTGGTGTCTTTGTAGGTGATGCTCACGTTCTTTGACAGGATGGTTATGCCTCGCTCGCGCTCAAGGTCGTTGTTGTCGAGCATGAGGTCGCCCGTTTGCTGGTTGTCCCTGAACAAGTGTCCGGCCAGAAGCATTTTGTCAACTAATGTCGTCTTTCCGTGGTCTACGTGTGCAATGATTGCGATGTTGCGAATTTCCGTCATGGTCTTCTTTATGTCTTGTCTTTTCGTCTGTATTGGGGTGCAAAGTTAATCATTATTGCCCGATTACGTGTTTGTTGCGTACAGATAAATATTATGTAGCTTTAGAATGGGGCTGGTGTAATGCTCTTTTTGTCAGTTGCGGTAAGAAAAATCGCATTCCCCAACAGGATAGGGAATGCGATTTTTCTGTTTGTCGCATGAATGTGCCTGTTATTTACGCAGGCCGAGATTCTTAACGATGGCACGATAGCGAGTGATGTCTTTTGCCTTCAGATATTTCAGAAGGGCGCGACGCTTACCTACCAATCGTGTTAAGGCTCTTTCTGTGCTATGATCTTTACGGTTAGCCTTCATGTGTTCCGTCAAGTGGGAAATACGGTAAGAAAACAATGCCACCTGAGCTTCTGGTGAGCCAGTGTCAGTGTTAGACGCGCCGTACTGTCCAAAGATCTCCTTTTTCTTTTCAGAATCTAAATACATAGTGCTTTAGTGTTGAAATAATACTTGTTGTGGCCTGCAACAATACTGCAAGCGGCTGCAAAGTTACGAACTATTTTTGAAAAGGGCGAACGTTACTCCTTGTTTTTTTGTGTTTTTAGTTGTAAATATTCATTCTGTACTGGTCGGGCAGGCTGATATGGTAGCGTTCGAGTGGTCGTCCTGCATCTCCGGCCTGAACCGAACCAAAGTTGTTGAGGCTGTAGGTGCGCTTGCAACGTGAGCAATAGGCGAAGCCGCCTTCCTTTATGGCAAGGTCTCGCTTTATGCTGCTTTCTCTGTAGCAGTTAGGGCAAGCGAGGTCGTAGCACACTTGGGTAGGGCTGTCGGCACCCAACTCAATCATGTTGGAAAAGCCTACTATGAATCCAGAGATACACACGTAATTTTGGTACATGTTTGGTGCGGTGACATCAACCTTTTGCTGGTGGGTGAGTGTGGAGAAATGAAGCTGTTTCTTTATGGTCAGTTTGATGGTGCAGAAATCACCGGGTGAATAGAGCGCGTTCCTCAGTGGGGTGGTGGTCTGCACATGGTAATATGCAAATTCGGCTTTGTAGCGGCTGTACTTGGTGTAGGTTTCGCCACTGTCGCATCCGCAGATAGATGCCATGGTCAGAAGCAGGAGGGCTGTGAGTCTCATTTCGGCAGGATATGTTCCGCATCCAGCAGCCGTGCTTCAGCCTCCAGAGTGTTGGCAAAACCGAATCCTTCGTAGAGTTTCTGCATCAGCTGGGCAATCTCTTTGTTGCAGAGGTTGCCGATGGAGCCTTCGTGGGTGTGGTGTATGTTTTTGTTAGGCACAAACCGACCAGCTTCGATATCGAGTCCCACTTGCTTGTAGGCATCGCGGAAAGGTACTCCCTCGCATACGCGGCGGTTCACCTCTTCCACGCTGAACATGGCATCGTAGCGTTTGTCATCGAGTATGTGGCTGTTCACTTCCATGCGGTCGGCAATGTAGGTGGCCATGTCGAGGCATTCCTCGAGTTCGTCAAAGGCGGGTACAAAAAGTTCCTTTATTATCTGTAGGTCGCGGAAGTAGCCGCACGGCAGGTTGTTCATGATGAGCAGAATCTGATTGGGCAGTCCCTGCAACTTGTTGCACTTGGCTCTCATCACTTCAAACACGTCAGGGTTTTTCTTGTGGGGCATTATAGATGAGCCTGTGGTGCATTCGGCCGGCAGTTTGACGAATCCGAAATTCTGCGAGTTAAACATGCAGGCGTCAAACGCCATCTTGGCCAACGTTCCTGCCACACCGGCAAGGGCAGAACATACGTTGCGTTCGGTCTTTCCCCGGCCCATCTGTGCATAGACAACATTGTAGTTCATGGACTGGAAGCCCAGCAGGCGTGTGGTCATGGTGCGGTTTAGCGGAAAGGATGAACCGTAGCCAGCCGCTGAACCCAGCGGGTTGCGGTTCGCCATGCGGTAGGCGGCCTGCAGGAAGAGCATGTCGTCTGTAAGGCTTTCGGCGTAGGCTCCAAACCATAGTCCGAAGCTGCTGGGCATGGCCACTTGCAGGTGGGTGTAGCCTGGCATGAGGATATCCTTATATTTTTCGCTCTGTCGCTGCAGAGTGGAAAACAGCCTCATTACCTTGTCGGTAATCTCCATAATGCGGTCACGGGTGAATAGCTTGAGATCTACCAGCACTTGGTCGTTGCGTGAGCGTCCGGAGTGGATTTTCTTGCCCATGTCACCCAACTTGCGAGTGAGCAACAGTTCCACCTGCGAGTGTACATCTTCCACATCGTCTTCGATGACGAATTCGCCCCTTTGCGCCATGTCGTGTATGCTGCGCAGCTCGCGGAGCAGTTGCTCAAGTTCGTTCTTCTCGAGCAGTCCTATGCTTTCGAGCATGATGATGTGGGCCATAGAGCCCATCACATCGTATTTTGCGAGGTGGAGGTCAAGCTCGCGGTCGCGTCCGACAGTGAAACGGTCAATCTTCTCGTTGACCTCTATGTTCTTTTCCCAAAGTTTATTTGCCATTGTCTTAATGATTTCAGTATGGAATGCGTGCCAGCATTTCTGCAATGCCGTCAGCGGCTTTCTGTAGGGGCTTGCTTGCCATTTGCTTTATGAAGAAGTTTAACTCGGCCTTGATGACCACTCTGAGTGCAGAGGCATCATCGCCGTTGGGCAGTAGCTGTATCCATAGGTTGAGCGGAATGGGAGACCCTTCGCCTTGCATCTTGATAGTCTTGGGTTCCTCGCGCTCTATGATGCGTAGGCACACGTTGCCCACGGGGCTTCCACTGATGGTGATAGAGTCGCGGTCAAACGACACGTTGTCCAGATATTGTGCAAATTGCTCCACCTTGTCCTGCCCCATCTGCGAGGCAATCTGCTCACGCATTGATGGGTCTGCCATGCGTTGCTTCAAGACTTCAAGATTGCTGAGGTCTGAGATCTTGTCGTAGACCGCCCCCTGTGGTGCTTGTATCTGCTTCACACCGCTTTTAAATTCACTCATGGTCGTTTATTTTAAGTCGTTGCGCCAGTTGGCGGGGTCTTTGCGCCATTCGTCAAGAATAGGTTGCTGGGCGGCTGTGATGTAGCCTGTTGCCATGGCCGTGCTGACCACGGCCTGATAGTCGGTAAGGGTCAGCAGTTTGACGACAGCTGCCTTAAACGCTTCCTCTGCAATGGGGAAGCCATAGGTGTAAGCTGCCACCATGCCGACAATAGTAAAGCCTGCGGCACGGAGGGCTTCCACTGCCTTGAGACTGCTGCCACCAGTGGAGATGAGGTCTTCTACCACCACCACCTTGCTGCCTTCGGGCAGGGTGCCTTCGATGAGGTTGCCCATGCCGTGGTCTTTAGCCTTGGAACGCACATAGCAGAATGGCAGCCCAAGTTCGTCACTGACCAGAGCCCCCTGTGCTATGGCACCAGTGGCCACGCCCGCCACTGCCGTGGCCTCAGGAAAATTGGTTTTTATCATCTTGGCAAGGTTCTCCTTTACAAATGTGCGCAGTGCGGGATAGGATAGGGTCTTGCGGTTGTCACAATAGAATGGTGACTTCCAACCACTGGCCCAAGTAAAAGGCTCTTCGGGTTGCAACTTGATGGCCTTAACATCAAGAAGTTGTTCTGCAAATGCTGTCTCAACAGTTTTCATATATTATATAATGTTTATAGTTTTCTGTATGCAAAGGTACGAAACAAAAACTGAAACATGAACGAAAATAAACAAAAACTCCTGTAATGGTGTTTGCGGGCATCTGCCGCCGCCGTGCCGTGTGGTGCAAATATGACAACACTTGCGCTCCTGCCAAAGCCTCGTTATGTCAGTCTGCTAGTTAGCGGACGCATGTCAGCTAGCTTAGCAGACACGTGTCCACTAGGTTAGCTGACACTGGTCCGCTAGTTAGTGGAATGTCAAGATGTCGTTTTCTGTTAGGGGCAAAAGGGTGCGTTACTTCTGCTGTTTGCATTGTGCGGGTCGCTTGATTTGGGGAAAATGTGTAACTTTGCATTTGTAGACAAATATAGCGCAGATGGCACTCAACTCCATACTTGATGTCAGAGGACTGACCAAACGTATAGGCAGTATCACTCTGATGGATAATATCAGTTTCAGCATCACCGAGGGCAGCAAGGTGGGCATCATTGCCAAGAATGGCGTGGGCAAGACCACCTTGCTCAATATTCTCTGTGACGGTGAGGATTATCAAGAGGGCGAGATAGTGTGGCGGCGTGATTTGCGCACCGGCTACCTTAAGCAGTCTCCTACATATCCCGGTGAACTGACGGTGATGGAGGCGTGTCTTGAACACGGTTCGCCTGTGGCGGATATTCTGCTTGCTTATCAGACTGCTCTTGATACACCAGGTCACCCTGGGTTAGACAAGTGTATGGCAGATATGGATGCGGCTGGTGCGTGGGACTATGAAGCAAAGGTTAAGAGTGTTCTGTCGATGCTTAAAATCACCGATTTCAACGAGAAAATCTGTCACTTATCAGGAGGGCAAGTCAAACGTGTTGCGTTGGCCAATATCATTTTGTCGGAGCCCGATCTGCTTGTGCTTGACGAGCCTACCAACCACCTTGACCTTGAAATGATAGAGTGGCTGGAGCGCTATCTGCGACAGACCTCCATGTCATTGCTAATGGTGACCCACGACCGCTATTTTCTCGACCGTATATGCAACGACATTTTGGAACTTGCAGACCAGACCGTCTATGCTTACCGCGGCAACTACTCATATTATCTTGACAAACGGCAGGAGCGCATTGACCAGCGCAACGCAGAGATGGCGCGACTGAGCAACCCGTACCGCCGTGAGTTGGA
>USTH01000064.1 GCA_900557555.1 uncultured Prevotellaceae bacterium
AACTTTATCAAGACTTAAGACAAGCAAGTAGTCAACCAAAATCAGGAAACTACAATTTGGGTTAAAACCGTTGGAACAAGACATAAAGCAGTTCACACACGAGGTTGCCACATTCCGCTAACTTAGTAGACTTGTGTCAGCTAAGTTAGCTGACAACTGTCCACTAAGTTAGCTGACACAGGTCTGTTAGTTAGCGGAATGACATTTGTTGTGTTTGCAGCACTTCAAAAACGTGACGGAGCGTGGCATGGTGCGTATGTTGTTGGGGGGACTTAGGATGTAACAATTGCTGGTAGTGTTTTTGACACGCCTTCAACAAAAATAATTTGGATAACCTCCGGTTTTCTCACGATATACCCTTACCTTTGCAATGGGTTATAAAAGGCTACACAACGCCTATGAATATTGCGGCGGTGCGGTCAGCCTCCGGCGATATCGTTACATGCAGCGCAACAACAAAAGAACAACAAGTAGTAATACTAACAACTTACGTTACGGTCTGATGACCGATATGGGTAAAAACATGATTATATGAAGAAGATAGTGTATTTGCACGGTTTCGGCTCTTCGGGTACAAGCGGCACTGTGCAGTTGCTGGCCCAGCTTCTGCCTGAGGTGGAAATTGTGGCTCCGGATATTCCGGTCGACCCGGTAGATGCTTTGCCTTTTTTGCAGGAATTTTGTGACAAGGAACGCCCAGACCTGATAATAGGTACATCTATGGGAGGAATGTATGCGCAACAGATGAGAAACTTCAAGCGCATCTGTGTCAATCCGGCGTTCAACATGTCTACAATGAGCAAGGTGCTGAAAACAGGCGAACATAAGTTCTTCAACCGCAGACGTGACAACAGTAAAACATTCAGAATCACGCGCGACATTATTCAGCACCACAACCAGATGGAACGCCGCCAGTTCGATAACATCACGGCAGAACAGAAGGAGACTTGTTGGGGGCTGTTTGGTATCAATGACCCACAGGTCAAAACCTACGACATGTTTAAGAAGCACTATGCCAATGCGATAAAATTTGACGGAGGTCACCAGCTTAACGAGAAGGTTCTTAAAAAGACGCTTGTTCCGTTGGTGAAGGAGATTTTGGGGCTGTAGGTGGGTGTTAAACCAGAAAAGCGCATCGTCCGTAGTGTTGTTTCGGGCGGTGCGCTTTCTTGGCTATTGTTGGTCAAAAGCTGTCATTTACGAACTAATGACCGGTTTGGGTTTACGGTCTTGTGGTGTTGCTGAATCTTGAGGCCAGCATGAGGAGCAGTCCGTTGCACAGTTCACTTTCGCCAAACATCTTGGAGTAGGAATTGAGGCCGTAGGTGTCGCCGCTGCAATCTCCCACAAAACCATCGGTGGATACGTGTGGTTTTATGAAGTTGAGCGACAATTTGCGATGGGGGTTCTTGCTTTGCTTGTATATCTCGAACATGAGGGCGGTTGATGAGTCGAACTTCTCGCTGGAACCGGGGAATTGAGTATATTCCACGGCAGAAAGGGTTTTGTTCAAGGCGGGGTCGTTGATTTGTGGACAATAGGCCGCTGCCAACAGATACCATCCAATGCCACGTCCCCAATTTGCGCTGCCAGTGAGTATTCCGCTTTTGAGGTCGTAGCCGTGGGCGGGAATGCCCGTGCGATGGTCTACTCCGTATGTGTAGTACTCCTTCATGTTATGATAGGCGACCTTGTAGGCGAGAGAGTCTCCTGTAACGTTGAAATACTCCATTAGAAACGGCACATACATGCCGACGGCGTCAGAGAGCTGTACCTTGGTGTCTGGACGGTACATGACGATGCCGTTTGCATTGCGGTTCCATTACGTGCTTGAAGATGTTGCGGGCAACGGTGCGATACTCCTCCTTGTTATACCAGCGATACATGTTAAGGAAGAAGATGCCGATTGGCACTTGGTCTATCTTGATAATGTCGTAGGTAAGAACACCCTTTTTCGCATCATACATTGATGAGGCCTTCTGTTTGAGGCTTTCCATAAGCGTGCGGTTTTTTGTCTGTATGCCGTAGTATGAAAGGCCGGCATAACCGTAGGCCGTGTAGTAGTTGTTGCGTGTGTCGGAGTTGCGTTTTGGCTTGAAGAAGTTTATGAGGTCAAGTGGTAGCCCTTTTGGCTCGTTCATAGACATCTTAACACCGCTGTGGTCGAGCGTTGCACGGCATACGGTGTTCAGCAGTTCGCTGTCAGGTGTTTTTTCGTTGAAGCGGCTTGTGAGTGCCATCTTTTGCACGATGATATCGTGACAGGGCTTTATGTATGGCAAAACCACTATGAGGTTGATGAGCAACGAAACAATGGCAACTGTAGCCCAGATGGTGCATCGGGAGCTGTTCTTGCGTGAAGTGTGGGAAAAAAGTTTAGTTTGCATGGTGCGTAATGTTGACTTCAACGTCAAAATTACGTTTTAATATTGAAATTGCAATATATTATCCAGATAAAATTGCGCTAAGTGGGAATATGAGTGAAAAATCCCCAGGCAGGAAATGCTTCAGAATAATACAACCAGCCCTGCAAAGACTGTTGCTTTGCAGGGCTGGCGGTATATAAATAATAATGTCAAGCCTTGGCTGTTATTTTCCAACTGTGGCTGGAATCTTTGGCTGCGGAGCAGCCTTGACAGAAATCAGTTCTACCTTGAAGATAAGGGTAGAGAAAGGCTTGATAGGTGAGTTGCGTGTTTCGCGCGCACCGTATGCCAGCTCTTGTGGAATGTATATTTCCCATGTAGAGCCTGCAGGCATCAGCTTGAGGGCTTCTGAAAAGCCTGGCACCACACCATTTACACTGAATTCCTGTGGCTTGTTGCGTTTGTATGAACTGTCGAACACTGTGCCGTCAATGAGGCGTCCTTCATAGTTCACTTCTACTTTGGAGTTCTCACCGGGCTTTTCACCTGTGCCGGCCTTGATAATCTTGTATTGCAGACCGCTGGGCAGGGTTACGACACTGTCTTTCTTGGCGTTTTCTGCAAGGAACTTCTCGCCAGCGATGCGGTTGTCACCATACTTCTTCTCCATGAGCTGGTCGTGGTAATACTCCATCTGTCGTTCGGCCACCTTCATGGCAGAGTCGGAGGTGACGCTGCCGCTGTTGGTTGTAGCCTCAAGAAATCCGCGCAGGAACTCAGCTTGGTTGACGAATGCGGAGTCGCGGTTGTCGGTGATTTGCTTATTGGCCTGTGGCAACATCTGGTTCATGACTTGATCTGCAATCTGAAGACCAGCGGCATATGCCTTCATTTTGGCGTTTGTCGGGTCGTTGGCAGCTTCCTTAAATCCGCGAAGAAAGTCGTCCATGTATTGTGCAGTGTCGATGCGGAGTTGTTGCTGGAGATATTGTTTTAGTCCGTTAGAGTTTGCTGCACCAAGGCAGTAGCTGAAATCCTTCACGTTTACGGTGTCGGGAGCGATCTTGACAGGAGCGGCAGCCTCAGTTTTGGCTTTCTTGGCCACTTTTTTCTTTGAAGCCTTCTTCTGCGCACAGACGGTGCCGGCGGCAACGAGAAGGATGAGTGTTGATAAGACAATGCGTTTCATATTGCTTTTGTTCTTGATAAGTTTCTTAAAAGTTTATTTCTTTGAAGACTTGCCCGAAATCTGCTGTGCTGTTACGTCAGAGTTTGCGTTGACAAGTTTGATTTTGAAGATAAGGGCAGAGTAGGGCTTGATGGTACCCATGTCGCGGTTGCCGTAGGCCTGGTTGTATGGAATATAGAGTTCCCATTCAGAACCTTCTGGCATGATGGAGAGAGCCTCCTGCCAGCCTGGCACCACTTGGTTGAGCATCACTTCGGTCGGCTTGCCACCGTTGTTCTTTTCAGAGCTGTCAAAAACGTTGCCGTCAATGGTCTTGCCCTCATAGATTACCTGAACCTTGTTTGTGGGAGCGGGAACGGGGCCTTTGCCCTCTGAAATAACTTTGTATAGAGTGCCGCCTGGAAGTTTCTTTACGTCAGCTTCCTTGGCTTTTTTGGCGATGAAAGCATCGCTCTTCTTCTTGTTCTCACCATAGGTCTTGGTCAGGTTTTGGTCCTTGTAGGCATCTACTCGTTTGGTGAGTTCTCTCTTGATTTGCTCAAGGTTGATTATAGGTTCGCCTTTTGCACCTTCAATGAAGCCTGCCACGAGCTGTGTGAGATTGATGGTCTTGGTTGAGTCAGAACCAAAAAGTTCGCTGTTGGCGGCAGAGTAAACTTGGGTGCCTACTTGCTGGCCAATCTGTACGCCTGCGTAGTAGGCTGCAAGTTTCTTGTCGTTGCCAGCTTGTGCAGCGGCAGCAAAGCCTTTGTAGAATTCGTCCATGTAGGCGGTGTCAACACCAAGCTGGTTGGCGATGTACATCTTTACGCCCTGTGAATTGGCTACACCGAGTTCATAACTCAAGGTGTCGAGGTCTGTTTCTGGGTTGCCTTTAGGAATGCCACCCTTGTTGCAGGAACCAAATGCCACAATAGCTGCGGCAACAATGAGAAGTGTTTTTTTCATGATTTTATTTTGTGTGTTTTGTTTATTAGTTTACTCTAATTCACGCCAAGCAGTTCCACATCAAACACCAAGGCTGAGTATGGAGGAATGCTTTCGCCTGCACCGTTTGCACCGTAGGCCAGGTTGTAGGGAATATGGAAGCGGTATTTGGCGCCTTCTTTCATTAGCTGCAGTCCCTCGGTCCAGCCTGCTATTACACCGTTAAGTGGGAATGTGGCCGGAGTGCCGCGACGGTAGGAACTGTCAAATACAGTGCCGTCAATAAGGCGACCCTCGTAATGGCATTTTACATTGTCGGTGGCTTTCGGGCTTTTGCCGGTGCCTTCGTTGAGCACTTCGTACTGCAGTCCGCTTTTAGTGACTTTCACGCCGTCTTTTTTTGCGTTTTCTGCAAGATATTGCTCTCCATAGGCTTTGAACTTTGCTCCAGCCTCTTCTTTAAGTTTCTGGTTTTCTTTTTCTGCTTCTTGAATGAATGTGTTGGCAACGATTTGGGCCTCTTTCATGCTCATCTGAGGTTCTTTACCTTGGATGACATCTTTGATTGCCTGAGCGAAATCATCGATATTGAGTTTGCTGCCACCCATGCCTTTAAGCTGGTGGCCAATGCCGAGTCCCAATGCATAGCTTGCTTTGTCCATAGTTTAATTCGGTGTTGTTTTAATATCAGAATGCAAAAGTAATATTTTTACTCGATAAAGAGTTAAACGTATGAAGGTTTATTAATGCTTTTTATGAATATGCCAGCAAAACGGAGAGCCCCGGTAACCTTTTTTATGAAAAACAAGCTCGCCTGCCAAAACTGCAGGCGAGCTTGAAGTGTTATGGGGCGTTGTCTTTACTTGACAAAGACCTTTTGACCGTTTACGATGTAAACTCCTTTCTCGAACGGCAGGAAGTGAACTCCGTGAACATTGTCGTTGAACACGCACTGTCCGGCAGCGTTATAGATGCGGAACTCTTTTTTGTTTTCAGAGGCTATCATGATGCCGCCGTCGCGTCCGTAGGCTTCCTGAATGTCTCCGTTGCGAACAGATTCGTAGATGCTGGTCTGCCCGTTGGCTTGGATGATTTCAACAGCCTGCTTGGTCAGCGTGAACGACTGGATGTTGAAGCGTGCGTATGACCTTAGGTTGTAGAGAACGCCAAGGCTTACCTCTGTCTCTTCGCCAAGGATGAAGTCGATAGATGCTTCGGTGGCAAGAGGGGTGTATGCCAAACTGTTGGTGAGTGTCTCGTTGGTAGAGAGCTCCGAGCCTAAGTTTGCCACAAGGTATGACGTGTTGTAGGTGCCGGTGCGGCTTGACGAGTAGGAATTGAATGTTATTACTATGACTTTACTAAAAAGCAAATTAATTATATAAAGG
>USTH01000065.1 GCA_900557555.1 uncultured Prevotellaceae bacterium
ACCTTGCCGCAAACATAGAGAAATTTGCTGTAGTCCTCATTCTGCTCAAAATAGTTTGTAATGGTCTTGCCCGTAAAAGTGTAGATGTCTGAATCATCTACATTGTCAGAACACGACGTAAAACCTGCTGCAAACAAGCCGAGCAGGACAACGAGAACACTTTTCCTGAAAATTCTGATTTTCATTTTGTTTATTTGTTTTTATATCATCTCAACGTCAACAAGGCATTTTCACACCTCGCAGCATGGCAAGCGCACTCACAAATACATGTACTTTACCATAAAACGGCCCAAAAGTAGAAAATACTTTTTATTCTACACTAAAAACAACCACACTTTTTTGACTCAAAGCGTCGTTTCTGTCAAATATTCTATATATATTCTTGTTTTATTCCGTTTCTTATACAAATTTCACGCCTCAAACATTTGTATTGGCCGAAACTTGCCGCAATATTATTCATCAAAAAAAATATTGCCTGACAACTGTCTGCCATTTCGTTAAAGGGCTCTAAAACGAATATTATTCACCTAAACCCTCACAAATATTCATTATTTGACAGCAAAACACGAATTCTACTATATAAATCTATAGCTAAACAAAAAAATTAAATATCTTTGCATGTCTAATCTAACTAAAAAAGCAAAATATGAGTAGACTGTTTTGCGCCACAGACAATCACAAGCAAAAACTAAACATAATGAAAAGATTCAAACCAATCCTAATTGCCGCCCTCGGCACCATGATGCTATGGGGCAACACTCAAACAGGTGTAGCACAAGAGGTTGACCGGGCCAAATATCCCGACTACATTCCTTTTGACGCAAGCCGGCAGAAGACAATGCCCGTGAAGGCCAACCGTGGCAACGCAAAATCAATGAACCGCGGCCAACGTCCAGACCACATCAACAATGCACTGAGCATGTACTATCCACCCATCTTCAACCAGAGCGGTGGTTCCTGCGGTTCTGCCCAGGCTCTCGGCTACATGTTTACTCACGAAATGAACTCGTGGCGTAACAAGGATGCATCATTTGAAGAGAACCAGTATCCCACCCACTTCACTTGGCTGTTTACTACCCCCGGCGTAGAGAAAATCCGCATCATGACATCCAACGGTATTCCCAACGTACCAACCTACGGAGGCCGCACATACTCAAGGACTTTCGGCTATCAAGATACAGACCACAACTACTTCGGTTGGATGCAAGGCTATGACAAATGGTATTCCGCCATGTTCAACCGCTCCAAAAGGTTTTTCTTCGGCCCACGAGTATCAAAAGACGATGAAGCCACCCAGGAGGAACTTAAGCAGTGGCTTTGGAACCGCTGGGGCACCGAGGGCTACAACGATGGCGGTGTTGCCGGCTTTGGTGTAGCCAGCGGTGGCACTTGGGGCCGCGTGCCGTCTACACCCACCAACAACGCCATCGGTGTGGCAAACACCTATTGCGTCAAGAACTGGGGTACCGTCTATAACCACGGCATGACCATCGTTGGCTATGACGACCGCATAGAGTTTGACATTGACTCAAACGGTGTTTATGGAGAAAAAGAAAAAAACGAACTTGGAGCATGGATTATATGCAACTCGTGGGGCAACTGGCTAAACCAAGGCTTCATCTACTGCCCCTACGCCTTCACTTATTGCGTGTATGAGAACGGCGCATTGAAACTTGACTGGGCGACAGAACTGTACGAACACCGTCCTGACTTCGAACCGCAGCGCACCATAAAGTTGCTGATGGACTACGACCACCGCTGGGAGCTCAAACTCAGTGCGGGCATCGCCAGTGACACATCAGCCACCAAACCAGAAGCCACCGCCGACTTTGTTCATTTCAGCGGGACTACAGCATACGATGTGGACGGCAAGTCACCGGCTGTGCCTATGCTGGGAAAATGGGCAGACGGTATGCACTACGAACCGATGGAATTTGGCTATGACCTCACAGACCTTGGCGAGCGCTTTGACAAAAGCAAACCACTCAAATACTTCTTCTTCGTCAACACAAGACCTAGAGGAATCGGCAAGGGACATCTTTACAAAGCGTCAATCATGAACTATGAGTTTGACCGCGAAAACCCAATAGAGATTCCGTTTGACATCGACACGATTGAAATAAACGGAGGAGAAGCCACACTGTGCGTATCAGTCGTTGTGCCCGGCGAGGCAATCAACCCTCCCCTCAACGCCGCACTCAATGAAACCGTCCTGTCGTGGACTTCGCCCGCAGCAACAACTTTGCCGCTCGACAAATACTACATCTACAGCGGCAATACACTGACTGACAGCATCTGTGCTAAAAACAACAAATACACTGTGAAGAACCGCGACGGCATATATTCCGTTGCCGCCACCTACAAATACAACGACCGCATACTCGTGTCAGAAAAGAGCAACACGGCAAGCAACCCTCTGATTATCGACAACAAGGAAAACAAAGTGTTGCAACTTGACCAGAACAGCATAACAATACCGAATGCCATTACAAAAGACTGCCCTCAGGGTACTGTGGAATTCATGGTAAAGGTAAAATCACTGGGCGGCTCGCTGAACAAGATGGGCAACCCCGACAACAACTTCTTTATCAACATCTCGGCCTCCGGGCAGGTCAGCGCAGGCTGGTCCACCAAGAACGCCTATGACTTTGCAAACACAGCCGCAGGCGCAATTAAGGCCAACAAGTGGTATCATGTAGCAGTGGTGGTAGATGGTAGTACACTTTCGATCTATGTTGACGGTATGAAGAAGAAAACTGTTACCTCCAGCAGCTACAACGGCATTCCTGCCATTGGCGACTTTAACATTGGCCTGGCGGGAGGTTTGATGAATGCCACAATCGACGAGTTCCGTATATGGAACATCGCCCGCACCATGAGCGATATCTATGGAGGCAAGGACGAGGCCATCTCCAATCCCGCCGCACTCAACGACCTTATTGCATACCTGCCAATGAATCTCATCGAAGATAACGGTGAAACCAAAGTGCGCGAATATGCCATGACCAACCACGCCTACTTTAACAACGACAACTATGCACAGGCCACCGATGTAACTATACTGAAAGGCTCAAAACTCAGTTCAACCATGTCAATACAGTGCGAGAATGACAGTATCGAGGCTGGCACTCCAGTGAAATTCCACGCCACTTCTCCCCTCTCCACAACACAATGGCAATGGAGCACACCTGGTGCAGAAAACGACAGCTACACAACGCAGTCACCTTATCTTATATATAACAAGGCAGGCAAATATACCGTCAGCCTCACCATAACCAAATCGGACAACACAACCGCAACCGCAACCAAGGACATCACGGTGTATCCCGCACAATTACCGGTGGCAGACTTCACCATGGCAGAAGCCACCAAGAATGCAGGAGAACAATTCAGCTTTGTCAATCGATCGACAGGTGCGAACGCCTCTTTCAAATGGACTTTTGCTGGCGCACGCAACGAAACATTGAATACCACAAACGCAACAGCGGTCTATGACGTTCCCGGCACATATACTGTGACGCTGACGGCTACCAACAGTACCGGAACATCTTCGCAAAGCAAGGAAGTAACGGTCAAGGCCGCCGCCCCGACACCTCTGTTCAGCGTCAATCCATCGAGCATAATGCTTGATGAAACGACATACCTCGTAGACAAGAGCCGCGGCACAGCCGACAAATGGTTGTGGACCCTTGACAACCACAACCACGTGACGGTCATAAACGGCAAGAACTCTTCGTTCACTCCGAAGCACCCTGGCGTTTACGACATCACCTTGTCTGCCTCAAACGAAGTCGGTGTAAACTCACTGACCCAGAAAAAACAGCTCTACGTCTCCAATGCTGACCCGAAAAACGCCCTCAGTTTCTCTGGCAACGAAAAGGTCACCTTCAATTGCCCTCTTACCACCAACAGCAAGGTGTGGAGCATAGAGTGGTGGATGAACCCCACACAATATTCTGGTGCGGGAGGCTTCTACACCGAAAACGGCTTTGCCAACATGCACGGCATTGCAAACGGAGCATATCAGGTTATATTCAACAATGCATCGTTGAAATCGGCTGAAGGATACATCATCCTCAACGAATGGCATCACTATGCCATCACCTTCAGCCTCGGCACAATCAAGTTCTACCGCGACGGCGTACTCTTTGACGCCCCCTCCTCGAAATTGAACTACACCATCGGTAAATGGACAGGCAAAATGTCGATAAGCAATTCCGAAACGCCCTACAAGGGTCTTATCGATGAACTTCACATCTGGAGCAAAGCCCTTACAAACGGTGCAATAAAGGATAACGCCAACGCTCCTCTCAAGGGTGACGAAAATGGTCTGATGCTCTACTACAACTTCAACCAAGGCCAGGGCAACGTCACTGACCAGACAGCATTTGGCAACGATGGTATCCGCGAGGGATTCGGCCCTGACGGTGATGCATGGCCGACAACACTGGGAGTCTTTACTCTCGACCTCGAGACCAGCGAAGCGCCAACAGAGGACATTACATCCACATATCTTACAAACTACAAACGTCCGTTCATCTACGACGACTCCAAAACAATCAACAACTATTCCGCAAACCGCTTCTACGCATTGGAGCAGGGCACACAAAACTCCACATGGCAGCTGCTCGGCGCAACGAAAGAAGACGGCCTTACAACCGGAGTCCATGTAGACCTCAACTACAACAGCGACTTCTGCATCGCCACCAGATACTTCGGCTTTGGCGATGAAGTGTCAGACCACCGTGCGTTCCAGACA
>USTH01000066.1 GCA_900557555.1 uncultured Prevotellaceae bacterium
AAAATAAAAAAGACAGTCAAGGGCTGAAGCGATGAGCGTTCGGAAACGATTCTTCTCTTCAGCCCTTAATTGTGTCTTATAGAAACCAGGGTGCGCCATCACATCATCCATTCTAATGCCGACATAATATTATGATGCCGACAGCACACATATTATAAAGCAGATATTATAATCTGTGTACTGCTCGTACCATACCTTATATATATGGACAAGATGATTCCAACTGTGCTTTCAACGCATTATTCGTTGACCGCATAGCCTCGGAGTGCGTTCTCGTGAGTGTATTTCGGCGGAAACGCATGTCCGTTTCGGCCGGTTGGCAGTTGCATTTCGGCCGAAATGTGATTCCGTTTCGGCCGAAAGAGGAATGAGAGAACGTGTCGATGACCTTGTTGTGTTGTGCTACGCTCTGTTGTTTGGGCGGAGTGCTTGTTGTGCGTGGCCGTGGCATTCTTTAGTGATATTGCTTGAGAACGTGCGTACTTGGATGTAGATCTTGTTAAGTTGTAAAGTTGCTGCAAAAGGAAAGGCTGTCTCTGCTCATTTTGATAGGGGAGGTCTTGCCTGACGGTGAAAACCTATAACTTTTGCATTGAAGATGTTTTCTGCCCAAGAACATTGAATAATATTCGCATATTTGACAAAAAGAATTGCGAGGACGAAATATAAGACGATTTTTGCTGTAAAATTTTGGTAATATGAAAAAATTATGTATAAATTTGCTTGTTACGAAATCCTTTTTCTTGCTATTTCTTTGATAAAAGGAATAAATAAAGACGGTATGGTGAGAAAAGGATGTGTCAATGGAGTAAAATTCGTTTAAAGTTTAACAATATTATTTTTTATTAACAATCAAAGTCAAACAAAATGAAAAAGTTCTTACTATTCTTGGCTCTTGCTCTGACAGGAGCTATGTGGAACAGTGTTGACGCCCGTTGGGAGCTTGGCGAGCAGAAGAACGCCTCGCAGATCCATGTGGGTGATACCATTGTTCTGGAGTTTTGTACTCAGGAGGCTTTTCTTGGTCGCTACTTGGCGGGTTCCAAGTTGACCGCTCTTGGTGTGTTGTCGGATGACAACATCTACCTCGTAGAGGAAGGCCCTCTGGATGTACGTACAGGTGCGCCAACCATCCTCTTGAAACAGCGCGAGACAAACAGCTATCTGTGCTATCCGGGTGCAGGTTGGAAACTCCTTACCTATGACCCCTCTCCCGAAAAGGCTGCAAACCTTCAGGTACTCAGCTGTGGTGAGGACATTCCATGGTCAAACTGTGTTTCATGGGGTTACGAAGAGGTTCTCAAGCCGGGTCATGAGGGTGAAGAGCCAATTGCCAGCTGGCGTAATCCTCAGTCTGGCAAGGTTCCTACCGACAACTCCGTAGGTTTCTCTTATTCTCCAGACGAGAAGTCATGGACATATCTCGGTTCTTGGAACCGTCCGGAAGAAATCTGGTTCTGGCAGTACACCGACACCAACGAGTGGAACGTGTATGGCGTAAACTACATCTCTGACCTTCAGGGCGATCTCTCCGACCTTATTGACCTTTACATCGCAGAAGGTGACGTAATCGGCGGAACAGACCCTGGCTACTACCAGCAGGATGTGGCAGACGAATATAACGAAGTTCTCCAGCAGTCCTTGGCAATTGTTATGGGCAGCCACAGCGACGCTGAAGTTCAGGCTGCTATCAACAATCTGAAAGCCGCTCATGCAAAACTGCAGAAAGCTATCATTCCAATCACCGAGGGTTACTACAACTTCGTGAGCGGATTTGACGACTTCCTCAACAACTTCGGTGTGGAAAAGGCAGCTTACGCCAACCTCACTGCGATGCAGCTCTACTATAAGAATTTTGATGCCAATGACGCCAAGTTCATGTTCAAGGTGACCAAGGCTGAGGAGGATGACGAATACTATATTGAAGACTTCCTTTCCGGCTGCTATGTAGGCAACCCAACAGTGTGGTACAACTCGGCCACTCCTCTTACCGAAAACAAGGAGACACCGCAGAATATCACCTTGTACTGCCCCGGCAAATGGTATTGGGGAAGCCATGAGTTCCACAACACCTCAAAGACTCCTTATGCTTCAAGCGCCCCAGTGGCATCTGACAGCGAAGGTGCTTTGACCACATGGGGAACAAAGACTGACGAATCAACAAAGACCACCCACTTCAACCTCTGGTATCTGCGCAAGGTTACCGATGAGACCCTTCTCGCAAAGTTTGAGGAGGAAAAGAAGCAGGCAACACTCGATGCTACTCTCAAGGAACTTGTGAAGAGTGGTAGCGAACTCTACCAGAACCTTTTCGCTTATAAGACCGACTTCGATGCTCCGCTTATCAAGCGTGCAAGTGGTGGCGTAGGCGAAGATCCTGCTGATGACAGCCAGATCAAATTCTCTACTCTTCGCAAGCAGGGTATTGCCACTTCCGACAAGTACGCCTTCCTTATTGACGGCAAGGACTCAACCTATCTTCAGGGTTCAGGCTATATCAACATCAAGCTTGACGAACCCAAGCAGAACGTAACATTCGTCTATGCAACCCGTGGTGCTACCGCCAACGGTAGTCCCAACATTCCTACATGGGGTATGAACGAACGTCCGGGTAATGTGAGCCTCTATGGTGCCAACACTCTTGAGGGTGACACGGTATATGGCAATCCTATTATTAGCAACATTGACATGAGCGAGGTTGCTCCTCATACCGTAAACCTTGGCCGTCCGGTTAACCGCATTGCATATCAGGTGCTTTCGAACGCAACGGGTGGCAACTACTTCACTCTTGGCGAATTCCAGGTTTATGAAGCTAAGATAGACGAAGCTACTTCACAGTACTATACTACTCCTGGCCTCAAGGCTTCGGCTGATGCTCTCACTCAAATCGTGGCTGCTAAGCGCGAAATTGCCAACGCTGGTACATCAACAGCAGAGGATATCGCTGAGCTGCAGGAAGCCATCAAGGCAGTCAAGACTCTCTATGCTGACACAACAGAACTTAACAGTCTGATTGCCGAGTCTGAGGCTCTCATCGACGGTGTGGAAACTGGTGAAGGCATGGGGCAGCTCTCTGACGCAACGCTCATCGACGGCCTTAGAACCGCCATTGCCGATGCTCGTAAGAACGCATTCACCACACCTATGTCCGCAGCTGCGGTACAGGCCGCAACAGCTGCCGTATCAGAGGCTCTCAAGGCTTTCAAGGCAGGAATCAAGACTGTAGAGGAAGGCAAGTGGTACTTCATCACCAACCTTGACGACAAGCGTGCCGGTGAAGCTGCTGCCGAAGATGCTTACTGCAACGGCAACGCCATCTATCTCAAGGATAAGTACAGCTCTTCTTCAGCTGTGAAGTGGGGTCTCTTCGACAAGACCAGCGGTCAGCTCAATGCCGACAACAACCCGAAAGCCATGTGGCGCTTTGTTCCTGTAGAGGGCACTACATACTATGCTATCCAGAACATGTACACAGGCTACTATCTCGGCGACTATGCTGGTGATAACATCAACCTCCCCGTATCTGAAACTCCGATACCTTATGATGTAGCCTATGTGGGCAAATCCCAGTTCAACCTCATTCCTATGGGACCTGCAAACAGAAAGAAGTTTGCTCTCTGGCCAGAGGGTGCAGAAAACGATGTAGTATGCCACGAGCTTGACGGCTCTACCTCTGCATGGACATTCGTTGAAATCGATCCTGCTGGGCAGGAGGCTATCTCCATCTCTGACTTTGCTATGAACTGCATTGACGTTGTGGCATTGCCTTACAACTATCAGATAGCAGGTATTAACGATGATGTGATGACCTATGCAGTCAAGAAGATGACACAGGAAGAGAATGAATCTGGTGAGCTTGTAACTACTGTTGAACTCTACGAGAAAGAGGAGTTTGCAGCTGGCGAACCTTGTATAATCGCATTGGGCAACTACAGTGATCCTAATGCCGAAGCAGAAGCTTTTGATTTGGTTATCCCATTCCCAACCACAGTGATTGACCACTCTGCACCTATCGTTTCCAACGGTATTGTAGGCGGTCTCCATACACTTAAGTTTGACCACGCTACTGCCATTTCCAATGGCAAGGCATTCCATAAGCTTGATGCAGGCGGCGGTTTTGATGCTCAGACTGGTGTCATTGACGTGACTACCTACAAAGGCGAAGTTGAAGGCGTTGAAACAGCCCTTACGCTGACCATCACAGGACTTCCTGAATTTCCTACAACCGTTGCAGGTGACGTAAACGGCGACGGCAGAATTGATGCTACCGACG
>USTH01000067.1 GCA_900557555.1 uncultured Prevotellaceae bacterium
GCCGCAGGCCTGGTCAGAGCCTGCTGACGACAGCGCGCAAGGAACCAGATCAGGTGGAGATTCTGTCGGGAGTGTTTGAAGGCAAGACCACCGGCTGCCCCATCGGCTTCATTGTGCACAACACCTCACAACACTCCAACGACTACAACAATCTGCGAAACCTGTTTCGCCCGTCACACGCCGACTACACCTACAGCACAAAATACGGCATCAGAGACCACCGCGGCGGAGGACGGTCATCTGCCCGCGAAACCATTACACGATGTGTGGGTGGCGCATTTGCCAAAATGGCACTGAAACAACTCGACATAACTATACAGGCCTACACATCACAAGTCGGCGACATCTGTCTTGAACACCCCTACACGCACTACGACCTCTCGCTCACTGAAACAAACGACGTGCGTTGTCCTGACCCAGCAAAGGCCTCTCTGATGGCAGAACTCATAAAACAAGTCAAGGCAGAAGGCGACACGGTGGGCGGAGTGATTAGCGCAGTGATAAAAGGATGTCCGGCTGGACTTGGCGAGCCAGTGTTCGACCGTCTGCAAGCCAAGTTGGCATCGGCCATGATGTCAATCAATGCGGTGAAAGGTTTTGAATACGGACTGGGCTTTGCTGGCTCACACGGACGGGGAAGCAGTCAAAACGACGTGTTTGTTCCTAAAGAAGGCGGAGGCGTCACAACACTGACAAACAACAGCGGAGGCATACAGGGAGGCATCTCAAACGGACAAGACATCTACTTCCGTGTAGCATTCAAGCCTGTCGCAACCCTGCTGCGCGACCAACAGACAGTAGACATTCAGGGACAGCCCGTAACATTCAAGGCACAAGGCCGCCACGACCCATGCGTGCTGCCAAGGGCCGTGCCAGTGGTTGAGGCAATGGCCGCCATGGTTATTCTTGACAGCTATCTCATCAACAAAACCGTAAAACTTTAACCCCTCACTATGAAACATACCATTATTATCGCCACCATGATGCTATTGGCGGCAGGCAGTGCTTTGGCACGCAATTATAACATAATTCCCCAGCCGAAAGAAATCATAGACCACGAAGGTGGCTTCACCCTCACAAGCGACACAAAAATCTATGCGCAGGGCAATGAAAACACCAAAGTGGCAGAGTTCTTCATCAAGAAGATTAACGCTTCTACTGGTCTTGGCCTCACCATCACAACCGACAGCAGAAAAGCCGACATACGGCTGCTGCAGTCACGCAAAATCAAAGGCAAAGAAGCATACACGCTTGACGTCACCCCCGATGGAGTTACAGCACAGGCTCAGACTGCCCAGGGCATTTTCTATGCCATGCAGTCGTTCATGCAATTGCTGCCTCCGCAGATTGAGAGCAAGACAACAGTTGCAGGCATAACATGGCAAGCTCCCGCCGTGACCATCAACGACGAACCCCGCTTCGAATACCGCGGCTTCATGCTTGACCCGTGCCGCCACTTCTTTACGGTTGACGAAATAAAAAAGCAGATTGACATAATGGCCATGTATAAGGCCAACAAGATGCACTTCCACCTCACCGAAGACCAAGCGTGGCGCATAGAAATAAAGAAGTACCCCGAACTAACCAAAAAGGGTGCTCCCGCCATAGGCCACAACGACAACCCCAACGGCACCGTAGGACCAGAACAGTTTTTCTATACCCAAAAACAACTGAAGGATATCGTGGCATACGCACAGGAGCGGTTCATTGAAATCATTCCCGAACTCGAGATGCCAGGACATGAACTCGCCGCCATTGCAGCCTATCCGTGGCTCTCATGTCGTGACACTAAAGTTTCCCCACGCGCAATCTGGGGCGTAGAACCCATCATCATGTGCCCTGGCAAGGAAACCACATTCAAGTTTCTTGAAGACGTGATAGACGAAATGGTCACCGTGTTCCCCTCTAAATACTTCCACATCGGTGGCGACGAAGCACCACGCAACGAATGGAAGCAATGTCCCCTCTGTCAGAAACGGGCCGACCAACTCGGGTTTACCACCACAGACAAACATTCGCGAGAAGCACAGCTCCAGAGCTATGTCGTCACACGCATGGAAAAACACCTCAACAAATATGGCAAGACCATTATTGGATGGGACGAAATCCTCGAAGGCGGCAACCTCAACAAGAGTGCCGTAGTGATGTCGTGGCGCGGAGTGAGCGGAGGTATCGAGGCCGCCAAAGCTGGCCACAAAGCCATCATGACACCCAGCAGCAACGGCTACTACCTTGACTACTGTGAGGGAGAGATGGCTCTTGAACCTGCAGGACCAGGCTATGCCGGTTCGGTACCTATGAGCCGCACCTACAACTACGAACCCATAGCCCCCGAACTGGAGGGCAAATATGAGAAATACATCCTCGGGCCGCAAGGCAACGTGTGGACAGAATATATTCCCGACAATAAAGTTCTGGAACTTAGAATGTATCCGCGCATCATAGCCATAATGGAGACAGGATGGAGTCAGCGCACTGCCAAGAACTACAGCGACTTCTGCCGTCGGCTTGACAGCGACTCCTATGTGCGACTCAACGCACACGGAGCAGAATTCAACGTTCCAATGCCCGAACAGACCAACGGTTCATGCGACTTTGTAGCCTTCACCGACAAGGCCGAACTGAAGTTTAAGACATCACGCCCTGCCAATATGTACTACACATTCGATGGAACTGAACCGACAACATCAAGCATCAAATACACCACACCAATAACTACCGACCACGATGCATTGCTCAAGATAGCAACCATTCTGCCCTGTGGAATAAAGAGTCCCACACGCACCATATACGTGCAGAAGCAGTCTCTGCTTCCTGCCCTCAGCGTGGCCGACTCCCTGCAAGACGGCATCAGCATCAGGCCCATAAAAGGCATCTACACCTCCGTGCGCCAACTCTACGGCCAGCCATCAGAACCCATACAGACCGCCTCCGCTCTGGAGAACATCTCGCATCTGGGCGGCTTAGGATATTACTCTGCTATCGGTGAAGCCTACGTTGATGTACCAAAAGACGGCGTGTGGTTCTTCCGTTCTAATTATAAAGAGGTATGGATTGATGACAAACTGGTAGTTGACAACAACGGGCAGACTGTTCCCGTGGGCTTTCACGGTGGCCGGAGCATTGCTCTCGCCAAAGGACTGCATTCAATCAAGGTGGTCTATCTCGGCTATTGCCTTGACGGATTTCCAACCTCATGGGACAGCGGTGCAGTCAACTGGCGTCATGAAAGCGAAGCCACATACCACCGCATTTCCAAAGAGCTGAGAACTAAAAAATAAGCAAGCCAAGCATAGGCTTGCCGAACAAACGTCAAACCCACTAAGTCCAATTCGGTCGTTAGGACTTATTGTATTTTGATTTTATAGTAGAGCAGATGGTGCTTGTCGTTTTAGCGAATAATAGCGG
>USTH01000068.1 GCA_900557555.1 uncultured Prevotellaceae bacterium
CTGTGATGGTCAGCGTAAGGGCTGTTTCAACGCCTTCAACTTCGCCTTTGTAGGTGGTCACGTCAATGACACCAGTCTGTGCATCAAAACCATAGCCTGCCTCAAGCTTATGGAATGCTTTGCCAGAGGATATTGCTGTGGGGTGGCCAAACTTAAGAGAATGGAGACCGCCTACAATACCGTTGGAGACGATAGGTGTGGAGTGATCAATCACTGTGGTAGGGAATGGGATAAGCAAACTAAACTGCTCGGCCTCCGCACCGGGGCTGCCGTAGTCACCCAAGGCAATGATACAAGGTTCGCCTGCCGCAAACTCCTCTTTCTCGTATAGTTCAACCGTAGTGACAAGTTCGCCTTTACTGTTCTTGTCCTGTGTCATCTTCTTGACGGCATAGGTCATCACGTCATCGTTGATACCTACTATCTGATAGTTGTAAGGCAATGCCATAACGTCAATGCTGTTCATTGCAAAGTCGGAGATGGAGATTGCCTCCTGCTCGTCAGGATTGATTTCGACGAATGTCCATGCGGAGGTAGAACCATCGGCTTCGTGGCATACAACGTTGTTCTTTGTTCCTTCAGGCCAAAGAGCGAACTTCTTTTTGTTTGCCGGTCCCATAGGAATGAGGTAGAATTGGGATTTGCCCACATAAGCTACATCATAAGGAATTGGGGTTTCCGATACAGGGAGATTGGCGTTGTCGCCAGCATAGTCACCGAGATAGTAGCCTGTGTACATGTTCTGGATAGCATAATATGTAGTGCCCTCAACAGGAACAAAGCGCCACATAGCTTTCGGGTTGTTGTCGGCATCGAGTCGGTCGCTCCCCCTGTTGAAAAGACCCCACTTAACAGCAGAAGTAGAGCTGTACTTATCCTTGAGATAGATGGCATTACCGTTGCAGTAAGCATCTTCGGCACCAGCTTCGCCTGCACGCTTGTCGTCAAGGTTGGTGATGAAGTACCACTTGCCTTCCTCTACAGTCTTGATTCCTGCCTTGAAAGCCTTGAGAGCCTCTGATACGGCAGCTGTTGCGGCCTGTACCGCTGCTGCGGAGATAGGTGTGGTGAATGCGTTATTGCGAGCATCTGTAATAGCGGTTCTAAGGCCGTCGATGAGCGTTGCGTCAGAGAGCTGGCCCATGCCGTCGCCAGTTTCCACACCGTTGATGAGAGCCTCAGACTCGGCAATCAGGCTGTTGAGTTCCGTTGTGTCAGCATAGAGAGTCTTGACTGCCTTGATGGCTTCCTGCAGTTCAGCAATATCCTCAGATGTGGCAGTCTCGCTATTTAGTATGTTTCGTTTTGCAACCAGTATATCATTAAGGGCGTCAGCTGGAGCTTTGAGGCCGGGAATGGTGTAGTATTGCGACGTGGCTTCGTCTGCCCTTGCTTCGTAAATCTGGAATTCTCCAAGGGTGAAATAGTTGCCGCCCGTTGCGTTGGACAGCACCTGATATGCAATACGGTTGACGGGGCGGCCGAGGTTTACTGTGTGGGGAACGATTTCGCTCATATCTATGTTGTTGACAACAGGTCCGCCGTATTCGCTTTCACCTTCAATGGTGTTGTAGCCATAGAGGCTCACCTTGCCAGGACGCTCGTTCTTGCCCCATGTAGGGATGTCTGGGTTGCCATAGGTTGTGGCACCGCGGGTAGCATAAACGAATGTCACGTTTTGCTTTGGTTCGTCAAGCTTGATGTAGATATAGCCAGACCCCTGAAGATAGGTAGAGTCCTTGCCGTCGATGAGGAAGGCGTACTTGTCGGAAGTGGCAATACCCTGCTTGCGAAGAGTAGAGAATTTGATCTGACTGTCATTGGCAGGTTCTTCGTCAACACCACCGCTTGCACGTGTGATGAGAGGGGCGTCAAAGTCCGTCTTGTATGCAAAGAGGTTCTGGTAGAGTTCGGTACCGCTCTTTACAAGTTCCTTGAGGGTAGCGTTGAGTGTCGCCTGCCTTTTTTCTTCCTCAAATCTTGCGATAAGACTCTCGTCGGTAATTTTGCGCAGATACCAGAGGTTGAAGTGGGTGGTCTTTGTTCCGTCATCATTTTTTCCGCCCCACGTGCTCAAGACTCCTTCATTGTCATATGCCACCGGAGGGCTTGCGGCGAAAGGTGTCTTTGAGGTGTCATGGAATTCGTGGCTTCCCCAGAACCATTTGCCGAGGCAGAACAAAGTTATATTTTGCGGTGTCTCTTTGTTTTCTGTAAGAGGTGTGGCGGAAGCATACCACGATGCAGGATTGCCAACATAGCAGCCGGAAAGGAAGTCTTCAACATAATATTCATCGTCTTCTTCCGCCTTGGTTACCTTGAACACGAACTTGGCATCATTGGCATCAAATGTCTTATAGTATAGTTGCATTACCGTGAGATTGGCGTAAGCTGCCTTTTCCACACCGAAGTTGTTGAATATGTCATCAAATCCGCTGACGAAGTTGTAGTAACCCTCAGTAATGGGAACAACGGCGGTTTTGAGGCTTTCGCGAGCGGCTTTCAGATCGTTCATTGCCTTCTGTATTTCGGCGTTCGTATAATCGCCTGCCACAACCTCCATTGCCCGTTGGAGTACATTGTTATACTCGTCTGCCACGTCCTGTACGTAGTAGCCGGGGTCTGTTCCGCCTATTACATCGCCCTCTGCTAAATAGCGGTTGATGAGGTCAGTCAAGTCGCCTTGAAGGTCAGAGATGCAGCTGACACCATACACGTTCCACTCGTTCGTGTCAGTATATTCCCAGAACCAGATGTTGTCAGGGCGATTCCATGAACCGAGGTATGTCCAAGTTGTCTCGTTTGGAGAGTGGGAAAAACCAACGGAATTGTCAGTAGGTACTTTGCCAGAGGCAGGATTGCGCCAGCTTCGTATCGGGGCTTCACCTTCGTGACCTGGCCTGAGAATGTCTTCCTGTCCCCATGAAACACAGTTTGACCATGGAATATCCTCGCCACAGCTGAGCACCTGAAGATTTGCAGCCTTTTCGGGAGAAGGATCATAGGTAATCGTTTGCCCATTGCCGCCGGGATAGCACAGATAGCTGTTTGTCTCGTGCTGCTTCAATAGGATGGTTGGGGCACCTGTACGTACATCCAAAGGGCCTTCTTCTACAAGGTAGATGTTTTCGTCAGCCAACACACCCGTGGCAGTCAACTTGGAACCCGCTAAATAGCGACCCAGAAAAGACTCCAGAGTACAAAACTCCAGAACAATAGTGTCGCCCACTTGGATCTGGGAGGCATTCTTCTGCTCGCCAAGCACCCAACGGGCGTCAACACTGTTCCTTTTTGGGTCAGTGGAAATTTAGTGGGGATAAGCATAAATCTTTGCAAGTCTATATAGAA